>JAHQWX010000258.1 GCA_029856375.1 Promethearchaeia archaeon
CATAATTTTTTCGTCAAGAAGTCGCTCTTTTTGCGTTTCCAATACCCAAGTAATTGCATCGTGAATGTCTGAGTACATTTCAGTAATAAATTTGTACCAATTTTTCCCAGTTTGCTTGGCTGTGTCGCCGTGTCCCCGATAATCGTACGACAACACGTAATAGTTTGCGTTTGCAAACTTTTCCGAAAACGACCGAACGAACTTTCCGTTCCGAGAATATCCTAATCCGGCGAGGGTTATTACCCACGGTGCCTTCACTGGAGTCTCCTTAGTGTAGTAAATCGAACCAATTAGGTTGATCTTACCGTTATCTACTGGTATTTCTACATCTTCTATTACGATATCTCCCATTAGAATTCAACTTATTTTAGATGTTTTATTACATGCTTTTCTAGAGCTGAATAAATCTCTTTACCAGAGATGTATTTCCCCAAGATCTCCATAATTTTTTCGTTTAAGAGATTGTGTTCTGGTTTGCAGGAACTCGAATCCAAAAATTCTATTCCCCGAAGGAGTCCAACCGTATTTTCAGTAATTCTTATGAGTTCCGTAGCAATAACGCTATTAATGAAAATTAAATCTTCCAATCGAGTTAAAATCTCTTTGGTATCGTTCATAATCTAATTTAATATTAAATTAATTTTAAATCAATCCGTTTTTTCGCGGATAATTATCGATATGGTTTGGTTATTTCTGGAGATTAATTGATATTAGTTTTTATTTTCTCTTATTAATTTTTAAAACGCGAACCATTTCTATTATTTCATCAGTCGTATAAATTTTAACCTTGTTTTGTCTTTCCTTCAGATTTTTATCGTTCGACCAGATATTGGACTTGATTGCCAGAGCAAGTGCTAAATACACAGTGTCTTTTGGATCGGGAGAAATTTTTCCAGCTTGGTCTAAGAACGGGGTAATCGAATCTTGAGGAATTATAGTAATCTCTTCTTGCAATATTTCTAAAAAATGATTAAATTCCTCTTTAGAACGCTGTGTTTTTTCTAAAATTAAGTCTTCGTATTTACGAAATTCCTCAAATAAAAATTCGGGGGCAAAAAGCTGTAATTTATCGCTGATTAATAAATCTGCGGTTGAGCCTTCTTTAATTAAAGCAGCAAATAGAATATTGGCGTCAACCACCAATTTCAATATTAATCCCTCTTGTAACGCTCGACTAAAAGCTGACTTATCTCTTTACCCAGTTTAAGAGCATCTTCAGGTGTTATATCGCTATTTATTCTAAATCCTTTTAAGAAATTTAATTGAGCGATCTTTTTCTTAATAGAATCGCGCGCAATTTCCGACCAGTTAATCTCGGGAAATTTTTCCATCTCTTCTTTCAATTCTTTTGGAATCGATAAAGTTATATTTGTCATTTTATTCACGATTTTTTTCTTTGCTATGTGAAAATATGTGAATTCACTAATTTATATGTTCTTTTTAAAAAATTAGCTGTTTTCTAAATTAATTCTTAGATATTTTATAGGTCTTGTTAATTCCTAGATCCAATGGGAAAAATAGTTTTACCATAGGTTTCGTTTAGTACTTCTGCCATTGCTAAATAAATGGCGCTTGAACCGCAAAAAATTCCTTCGAAACCCGCAATTTGCGTTATAAGCGCAATACCGGTAAAATCGCCGATAGCCAGTAAGAAGAACAAGATGGCCAAGCTCAAGAACACGACTTGTAGGGCTCTATTTTTGTTTAATGTTCCTAAGAACATAAAGGAAGTAAAAATACCCCACATTACGAGGTAAAAACCTAAGGCAATAGTTTCCGACGGTGCACCCCATAAATCGGAATTTGGCAAGATTTTTAAGAACACGAAAGTAAGCCAAAATAACCCGTAAGAAGTAAATGCAGTCGCTCCAAAAGTATTATTTTTCTTAAATTCGATTATTCCTGCAATAATTTGCGCTAAACCACCGTAAAATACGCCCATTCCTAAGATCATTGGTCCTAAAGTATAAAATCCCGCATTGTGCAGATTTAATAATACTGTGGTCATCCCGAAACCCATTAAACCAAGAGGTGCCGGATTTGCTAATTCATTGCTCAATAAAATCTTCCTCAAAAAAATATTTTTAGACTAATTATATCGCGTTTTTTTTATTTGGATAGTATTAATAGAAAACTTTACGAATTATTTAAAATGTTTGCTAATATAAAAAAAAGATGCTCTAAATAGCATCAACTAAATGGCAGAAAAATTCCAACAATTAATATTACTCTATCGAGAAAAAACAAGATAATAATTTTGTAATAAAAATGTTTTATATATTTTAAAAAGAAATTATTAATAGGAGTTAAAAAAGCTGTAAATCGTAAATGAAAAACATTGTAGTGCTATATTACGATAAGAATAATGACGTAAGGATTTATGATTTAGAGTTCCCTATTGAAGGGTATGTGGAATTTGGCCATTTTCAGAAAATATTAAATCCATTAAGAGAAAATTATAACTTATTATTACTTAATGATCATAGCAAAAGTATCGATTATTTTGTGCAAAACAAAGATAAAATTGATTTAGTTCTTAACCTGGCAGATAATGGATATGAAAACGATTTCTCAAATAACGCGTTTTTTATCGAGCTGTTTAATGCCTTAGGGATAAAATATACAGGGAGGCAAGCGAATAACGTAGAATTTTTCGAAAAAAAAGACCTTATGCTATATTTATTCGATTATATTGGAATTAATTTTCCAAATACAGTTGTGTATTACCCAGGAATAAATTTAAAGTTTTTAGAACAAAAAGTAAATACTTTAAAGTTCCCCGTAATGGTTAAAATGGGGATATCAGGAGATTCCCTATTGTTAGACGAAAATAGTATATGTAATTCGTTTAAAGAAGTTATTAATAGAATTGAATACATTGAAAAAACCTTAGGCGAAAAGAACGTTGTGCTTATTCAAGAATTTATTGAAAATGCGAGAGAATATACTACATTAGTGGTTGGTAATCACATATGTAACGATGTGAGAGCCTTTACTATTAAGGTGACTCCAATAAAATTTTACGATTTCGAGCAAAAAAATTATAGCGACGCTCCAGTCGAGGAATATTATCATAAATGTGATATCGAAAATACTGATTTGTTGAAAAACATCGAAAATAAGTTAATTTATTTGAAAAAAATAACCGACTGCAAGGATTATGTGAGATATGATTGGTTGCTTGACCAAGACGATGAATTTTATTTGCTAGATTTAAACGCTAACCCCTCTTTTGATTCCTCAGTTTTTCGATTATATAGAGAATATTATGAAGTAGATGGAAGCATAATTGGGCACATAATAAATTCTGCGTTAAAAAGGTAAGAAAATACGGCTTTATTGAGCTTGTTATTCAGAATCGGTTTAAAATAAATTACTTTATTAAATCATAACAATTAAATGGTAAGAAATTTCCTATTGTTAGTAATTATAAATCGAGAAAACGAGAAATGAAAATTTATAAGTATCTCGATGGAAGTGGGAACTCTTATATTATTAGAAACGAAGGCAAAAAAACCATAGAATATGTACCCGTTAAACCCGAATATAGTTCAAGCGGCGTGTACGACGGAGGAGAACATGTAAAAAAGGAAATAAGCGAACAACAATACGACGAAATAACAGCAATTATGAACGAAACAACAAGAAATAAAGCGAGTCATATTAGTAGTCGAGTAAAAACATCCGGTATGATTGTTGTAAAGGAAGCGGATTCCGAAAAAACGTGTCTATTAAGCGCAAAATCGAAAGTTTTACTTGAAATCGAAAAAAATTTGCACGATATACTATCTTTCTAAATTATGAAAAATCTATAGAAATATTTTATTTTTAATGTACAATACTTGCTCTAAATATTATTTATTACTATTTATTCTACTTTTGAAAAATTACTTCAAAGTACTTTGCGATGCAAAGCTTTAAATACTTACTTCAACTTAATATTATTGAAATTAAGGTTTAGAAAAACCTTAAAAAACGGAAGATGGTTAGCGCATTGTTATAGTTCTAGTCATCTTTAGGAAAATTGGAAAGAAAAAAAGAAAAGAA
>JAHQWX010000259.1 GCA_029856375.1 Promethearchaeia archaeon
TTTCATAATTAAACAATATGAGGATTAATTATTAATATAAAGTATTTATTTTCATAAATAGTTTTAATTATTATATTTAACCGCACAAAGAGAAGAGAAAATGATCCCCTCCTTAGAATGGATTGATAACAAGGTCAAAATGATTGACCAAACTTTATTACCTCACAAACTTGAATTTATAGAATTTACGGATTATAAGGGCGTTGCAAAATCGATTAAAGTCATGAATATTAGGGGTGCTCCCGCCATAGGCGTTGCAGCAGCCATGGGAATGGCTTTAGCTTCTATAGAATTTAAAGGATTAAGCAAGGATGAGTTTTTAAATGCTCTCAATGAAGCGGGAGAATACATAAAAAGTCAGAGACCTACAGCTGTGAATTTATTTTGGGCAGTAGATAGGATTTTAAAGCGAATTGAAGGTGTGGACGAAAATCCTGACATACTCTCCTCAATCATCGTCGAAGAGGCAAAAAACATGTGGCAGGAAGATATCGATACAAATAAAAGCATTGGTAAGCACGGAGCAGAGATGTTAAACGATGGAGATACCGTACTTACTCATTGTAATGCAGGCTCACTTGCTACTGTTCGGTACGGTACTGCGTTAGCTCCTGTTAGAGTAGCTGTTGAACAAGGCAAAAAAATTTCAGTTATCGCTGACGAGACGAGACCTCGGTTACAAGGAGCAAGAATCACTGCTTTCGAGTTACAATACGATAAGATTCCCGTAAAAGTAATCTCTGATGGTTCTGCGGGATTAATCATGCGATTAGGAAAAATTCAAAAAGTGATTGTTGGTGCTGATCGAATCACTTCTGACGGAGTGTTCAATAAAATTGGCACTTATATGGTTGCATTAGCAGCTAGAGACAACGACATTCCTTTCTATGTCGCTGCTCCCGTCTCAACTTTATCAATGAGCGAAACATTTAAAGATGTAGAAATCGAACAGCGTGATTCTAAGGAGGTTAGTATTGTCCTCGGACAAGTACAAATCGTTCCAAATGGGGTGGAATGTCTAAATTTTGCGTTTGATTTTACGCCTTTTGAGTTAGTTTCTGGAGTCATAACTGAAGACGGGGTGTTTCCTCCAAAAGCATTAGTTGAAAAATACAAGCCTGATAAAAGATGCTAAATTTTTTCTTTTAATTATTAAAAATATTATCTAATTTGGTTTTTAATTGCACCAAATTTCTGGTTGAGTTAATTTCATTCCTAAATTGAGATGATCCTCTCATGTATTTTGATAACCAAATAACATTGCGTTTTAATTCAATAAATTTGAAATCATTGTGCGGATATTCAATATGTGAGAGAAAATCGTCAATGTATTGCTCATAGATTTCAATCATATTTATAAGGGATCGTTTGTCGTATTTACGGTTAATTATTTCTCCAGACTTTAGATACAAGTCAATATCAGGAAAAATATATGGATTTCCTATAGACCCTCTACCAATCATAACTGCATCTACTCCCGTAGAATCGAGCATTCCCTTAGCAGATACAGGATCAGATATATCCCCATTTCCAACAACTGGGATGGAAACTGCCGCTTTCAGTTTTTTTATTGAGTCACGGTCTAATTCCTTGTCGTTGAACCTCGATTGCACTGTGCGACCGTGTATTGTTATGTATTCTAATCCTACTCGCTCTGCTAACTTACCCATTTCCAAAAAAGCGTTGGATTTTTCGAAACCCGTTCTAATTTTTATTGAGACGGGTTTATCAGAATACTTCATGAGAGCATTCAAAATTGTTACCAACTCTTTTATGTTTTGTGAAAAGAACCCTCCTTCTTTAGAATTAATAGCACGCCTCGATGGACATCCTGCGTTAAAATCCAACACATCAAATTGATAACTTTTTAGAAAATCGATGCTTTTTTTTATAGACTCAATATCAGATCCGATTAATTGGACGCTTACTGGTCTCTCTTGTTCAATTTTAAGCAATTCATACTCCACAGATTTTGGTTTCGAAACAATTCGCTTTGTATATAGCATAGGAACCGAAACTAAGCCAATTTCTCCAAAGTGACGAAAAAATCTCCTATAAGGGGATGTCGAAACATTTAGCATAGGTGCTAAAATTAAATTGTTATTTAAGAACAATTTCCCTAATTGCATAGAACTATGAACTTATTTTTATGATGCTATTATAATTTAGTGAAACAAGCTTTAATAAGGGTCCCAATTGAATTTTAATTATGTATGAATTTCAAACGCAACCACAAAAAGTTGAATACCACGAGGGAGAGTCTTTCAAACTTCATAAGGACCTAAATCTATTCCACAATAAAATGAGAATTCGAAAATTGATCACAGGCGTACAAAATTTATTTAAGGAACGCTTAGGAATTCCACTCGATGCTCCAGCGATAAGAGATACCTATTTCAAGGCTGAATATACAAATAAAAGTTTTATATTACTTTGCAGCGAGCTAGATAAAGAAAGAGAATTAAATCAAATTTTCGAGAAATACATAGTTCATAATTTGAATCCGGGAGGTTTCGAAATAGAAGTTTCCAACGAATATATCTTCTTAAGAGCACCAGACGAGAGTGGTTTCGAAAAAGGAATCAAGATATTAACTTCAATTCTAAATCAGACTCTTAACAAATACTTTAAAGAAAAACAATTTGAGGAACATATCGAGATTCCAATGCTTTCAATCCTCGATGGGATCTAACACTAATAATAATAAAATTGAGTGAAATTATTTTGGAGCAAACTTCCAAGGATCTTGTCTCACAAGATGATACGCTTTTGCGGCATATTCTTCAATCATTCTGTGTGTATTGAAGTATCCCGCGAGAGTAATCGCATTTTTCATTATCCAGAGCCATTCGTCTTGATCCATCCATTTTGGTAGAATATTATTCTGTAACGTATCGTAGATCGACTCAGCGTCTTTTTCCCAATCGTTTTTAATTGCATCGGGGTCACTGTCATCCGGACCAATTGCCCAACCAGATAATGGATTCATTTTATGCCCTTCCAGCCACCAGCCGTCAAGTACACTGAAGTTTGGAACGCCGTTTAAAGCCGCTTTCATTCCACTAGTTCCAGACGCTTCTCTATACCTATTTGGTGTGTTGAGCCAAACATCCACTCCCGCTGTTAATAGATGCGATAAATCCATGTTGTAATTTTCCATAAGTACAACTTTGACGTTGTAATTATCTAGTAAATACATGCTTGCATCGTGTATTTTTTTAATGAAGTCCTTTCCAGCTTGGTCTTTTGGATGTGCTTTACCTGCAAAAATAAATTGACAATTACCGTGGCAAATTTTACCTAAACGATCTATGTCGTGAAAAAGTAATATTGCTCGTTTGTATGTTGCAAAACGACGAGCAAATCCTATTGTTAATAATTCCTCGTCCAATAGATTCCAGCTATGAGCCTTTTGATAGCTTATCAGCTTAAATTTATTTTCGTTATGTGCATCAAATAATTCTAAATCGTCAAGCTCTATAGCGTTTTCCAACAAATTTGGGCGTGCTTTCCATCGAGGCCATTTAATTGTGAATAACCTATCAAAAGGTTCGGAAATCCAAAATGGTAGATGAACTCCGTTTGTAATATAATCTATTTTAAAATCGGGCATCATTTCTTGCGCTACTTCCCCGTGTTTTTTCGATACTCCATTAATATACCTAGAACAATTAGCAGCGAGAGTAGTCATATTCAACTCGTCTTTACCACCTAAGCTCTTGATATTAGCAGGTAAATCGTTCCGGAAAACATCTTTAACTAGGTTATAGTCAAACCGATCATGTCCAGCTGGAACGGGTGTATGTGTGGTAAAAACGCATTTATTCTTTACCTTTTCCAAATCTCCGCCATTTTCCTTTAACAATTCCAAAGTCAAAAACGCTGCATGTCCTTCGTTCATGTGATAAGTTACTATATTATTGTAGTTGAGAGATTTCAACAATCGAACGCCTCCAATGCCCAATATCATTTCTTGAACGCATCTATGAAATCTACTGGTAGAATCGTATAAGACATGCGTGAGTTCCCTTTGCCAAGGCTC
>JAHQWX010000260.1 GCA_029856375.1 Promethearchaeia archaeon
TATTTTGTTTGAGGCGGGTGTGCAACCCCCCATAATATAACTCGCTCGATAACCAGAGCCAATTTCTTCGCTACCAGTGAAAGTCCACTCGTAATTACTTCCAGCGTCTCTCATCGCTTTAGTTCCAATACCCGCTATTTCGTTTTCGGTAAAAGATTTTCCAGATGCTCGCTCGCTTAAAGCCTTTTTCACTGCCTTTTGCCCAATGTCGGTGATTTCGCTTGCTTTACGGAGCATGGCAATTTCTTCTGGTTCTTTTATGAATTGAATTCTCTCAGTTTTGGGGTTAAAATCCACGAATTCGCATCCACGAAACACTTTCTGAAGAAGCTCAGCTTCTCCGTATTGAAGCATACCTCCACTAATACAAATGTCCTGTCCAAGCTCAACCCCGATTCTCGGAGGTGTTCCCCTTTGATCGTAGAGACCGTCTTTCTTCGCTTCTCGTTGTATTTTTTTCTCTAAAAAGAATCCGCTCATGGGACCCCAGCCTTCCACTCTTAACTGTCCTTCGTCTTTACAACGCTCTACATCTAATAAGACAGTGAAAAGTACTGGTTCACCTGCACTTTTTTTTGGTAAATAAATCGCACTACGCCACGGAACGAAACATCCCGTAAGATATGTTATTGACTTGACTCGCGTGAGGACGCAAAAATCCACATTCAGCTCTTCCATAGCGTTTTGATACTTATCCACATGACCTTTCCAATTGATTTGAACATCGCTCAATTAAATCAACTCCAATTAAATTTCTTTACGAATTTTTATAATAATTTCTAAATACTAAAATGGACCTTTTACGAAACCCCCATCTACTTGAATAGTCGTTCCAGTAATATAACTCGCTTTATCTGAGGCTAGAAATACTACTAAGTTAGCTAGTTCTTCCGGCTTGCCCAATCTTCCTAATGGGATTTGACTCGTCCACGCTTTTTCAACCTCATTTTCAGGAACTCCCTTGTCTTTTGACATTTTATTGATAATCTCCTTCATTCGATCGGTAAGATTTGGTCCCGGACAAACCACATTTACTAAAATATTGTCTTTAGCGTATTCGTTCGCAAGAGTCTTTGCGTAACCCACAATACCTAAGCGAGTTGTATTCGATAAAACTAAATTCTCTAATGGTTGCTTTACCGAAACTGAAGTTATAGCAATAATTTTACCATAGTTCTGCTTCTGCATGGCAGGTAAAATCATCCTCGTTATCCACACGAAAGAAAGCAAGTTTAAATCGACTGATGTTTTCCATTCTGCTTCAGTAATGTTTCCCATAGGTGCCGATGGAGGTCCCCCAGCGTTGTGAACTAAGATGTCTATCCGACCAAATTCCTTTAAAACCAGGTCCACCAAATTTTTTATTTGATTTTCATACATTAAATCTGCAATTACGGATACAACGCGACTCTTGTCAGATAATGACTTAATTGCTTCAATTTCCTTTTTCGCATTTTCCAAGTTTCCTTCGGAGCGACTGCAAATTACAACATTTGCTCCCTCTCTGTATAAGCCCTTAGCGCAAGCCAAACCTAATCCTTTACTTGAGGCTAAAACGAGCGCAATCTTTCCTTCTAATCCCAAATTCATCGTGAAATTCACATGATTTCTTCTGAATATATTGATGTAATTTTCGTTTTAATAAAAAGTTTAAAAACAAATATTTTTACAGTTCAGCCAGGACTTTCTTTTTCCTTTTTCTTCTTTAATCTCATCCCAAACAAGAAGCGAAGCGCGTTCAGTTGCATGATAATAAAAATTAAGCCAAAAATTATCGCCAGCGAAATTGTGGATATAAGTAAGAATTCGAGAGCAATCGCTAAATCCAGGGGAATTAAGAAAAAGGCAATTATAACGAGCACGGTTTGGTGGATAATGTAAAAAGGCAAAGAAACTTTACTCAAGAACTTCATTATACTGTGTTTGATGTTCAGATGCTTCCTACCTAAATTTAAAATCAGTATTAGAACACTCCAGCCGTAAAAAACCATAACTACTCTCGTAATTGGTTGGTTTAAAATGAATATTGCCATTGGTAAACCGATAATTACGCAAAATATTAGTATAAAAAACGCAGCTAAGTTATGTTTTTCAAGAGATTCCTCGTATTGCTTATCAGAAGCTAAAAAGAATCCTATAATTAAAAATGTAAGATACGATAGTGCGTTCCATCCAGTGAATCGTACGATTCCAAACGCAGTAAGAGGGTCAAAAATCTCTATTATTAACAATGGAACGACAAACAAGTAAATCGCTCCCGGTTTATTGAAATAAGACGCAAATTTTCCCAGTTTTTCTTGGTTACTTACTTTACTTAAATACACAAAAAGCGCTACTGCTATTAAACAATCGAAGAATAGATAAAGTAAAGTCCATAAATGGAGCCCAAATTGCGGAAAAGCTCCTCCAAAAATAGATATCCCATCGAAATAATGGGGAATAAATTCGAGAAATGAGCCGGTGAATCGTGAATTACCAACTTGAACAAAATACAATTGAACTGGGATATGAGTAAATAATCCAAATAAAAACGGAACCATAAGACGCACGAACCTTTCTTTGATAAAAATTTTTCCGTCAAATCCCTCTACATACTTGAACGCGTAAAACGCGCCCATTCCAGAAATTATAAAGAACATTGGCATCCCAAATCCCGCTAAAAGTATAATAAAAAGATCCATCCCAATTGATACTTCATCATTTCTAAAAGCACCACCAACAGCAACTGAATACATACCTGCTAAATGGTAAAAAAATACTGATATTACGGCAATTACTCTCAGCCAATCGAGATAATATTTTCTCTCAAATTTCTTTGCTTTCGTTTTTAATTTATCGTCATCAACTAAACTCATTTAATTCCCACCTCAAACAAGAAATAGAATAAAATTGAATATCATGATACCCAAAAACATCCCCGAAAAGATAACAAAATGGAGTTGTTTAATTTTGACTCCGAAAAAAATAATAAGTGTCGAAAATATAAACAGTAATATATATTGAAAAAAGGTAAGAAATTCAAATATTGACACATACGCCGTGAGCGGGGTAGGATCCCACCAATCTATGAACCAGGCTAAGTAATAATAAATAAAGTCAGAAATAAGACTTACAATACTAGATACAATTAGAATAATTCCCGCTAAGATTAATAAATATCCACTTAATTCGCGGTTTTTCAATCCAAAATAAACAAAGGAGATTCCAAGAAGAACGAGAAACGCGTTATTTAAGCTATTTCCCATAGTGAAGTCGTAAACAAACGCAGAATTTAACTCGGCACTCGTTAAAGGGGGAACGCTTCTAACGCGAGGAATAAAAATAGTGGTGATATTATACGAAAAGACGCAAATTCCTATGATTAAAAGCAGGCTAATATACTTTGATTCTCTTTCGCCTTTTCTGAGCTTAATGCACCCCAACACAAAAAAAACGTATGTTATTACCCAGAGAATCATAAGAAAAAAAGATAACTCGCTATAATTAAAAAAGTCAAACGCTAATGGCATTGATAACAACCTCTCAAATTGAATAATTTTTAAGATAATTCTCGATATTTTAAAATGGCTAGATTCCTATATATAAATATTAATTTAATTTAATTAACCGATAAAGGAGAGATTGTTATATGAAGCAAAAACCGTTTCAAGATATATGGCCAGAGCCCGCGACGTATTGCTTTGGTTGTGGAAGAAATAATAAAAAGGGATTGCAGATAAAGAGCTATTGGGAAGGGGACGATGCAATTTGTACTTGGGAGCCAGAAGAACACCACATGGCTGCGCCAGGAGTTCTTTGTGGCGGAATAATCGCAACTGTGATTGATTGCCATGGTTTAAACGCAGCAATGTCAGCAGTTATGAAAGCAGAGGGTTTAGAAATTGGAGATGAGCCTCCATATGTGGTAACCACGGGATCTTTAAGCGTTAAATATTTAAAACCAACCCCAACGAATAAAACTCTCGTGTTGAGAGCGAAAGTTAAAGAAATTTCGGAAAAAAAAATCGTTGTGACGTGTTCGCTGTTTT
>JAHQWX010000261.1 GCA_029856375.1 Promethearchaeia archaeon
AAAAATTCAGAGAATAATAATTCTTCACAATTTACACACAACGAAAGGGCCCCTCTCGTCTGCGGTTCCGTCAGGTGTAAAGCCAAATTTCGCGTGCAAATTTTTTGATTTCTCGTTGTCAAATCTGTAATGCGATTTCATTACTTTGTATCCATCCTCAACGACTTGCTTCTTTAGCGCGTCAAATAATTTAGAGCCTAGGTCGTTGCGTCTGACTTCTGGCAAAACCGCTACTTGATACAGCCAAAATTCTCCCTCTATATCGATGTTTGGAAATCCTACGATGAATCCCAAAAGTTCGTTGTTCTCTCTTTCGATAACAAAGAAATATCTTCTAAAACACCTTGCTAAAAATTCGTAAGTTCCCATGACAGAGTTGCGTACCCAAGGGGCGCATTTTTCCGCTACTTCGGCGATTTTAATTTTGTCTTCGATCTCTGCGTTTCGTAGATTACAGCCCATCTTCTCTCTACCTTATTTTTCCCACGAGTTCATCACTAAATGCGTGTTGGTCTCCTTGATTCCTTCGATTAAATCGATTTTAGTTGAGAATACCTCGTATAATTCTTCCGTCGAATCAACAACTATTTCAGCAAGTACATCCATATCCCCCGTTAGTGCGAATACTTTCGTAATTTCGGGAATCTTTTCGAATTCTGCAACAACTTGTTTTAACGACTTGTGCTCGATTATACATCCAATAAGCGCTCTAATGGGTATTTTCTTTTCACCTTTTCATTTTACGCTATATATTTAGTTTATGTATTTTATTAATAAAAAAGATTTTAATTTCTGATACATCGTCAATTTTTCTCAAATCTTCGTTGACGAGATATCTGAAGTGGGTAATTGAGTTCGTTCTCACATTGACGAGGAGGTCGTACTTTCCGATTAAAGAATCAACGCTGATAACTCCATTTAATTTTAATAATTTTAAAGGCAAATCCTTCATAATTTTTCTCTTGCGGCTGATTAATAAATAGGCGTTGATTTTATTGGTAGACTCGTGGACATATCGAAACATTATCGAGGTTAATAATAAAAACAAGACAATTGATAAATATCCCAAAGGAAAATACTCATTTACGATTAACACACCAAATAAAATGCCTCCTGCGGGTTCGATAATGGTCAAGATGGAGTTCCACTGAGAAAAGGTAAGGTTGTAAGAAGACCACTTTACCGAAGCCCAAAATACGAGGAAATAGGGAACAACTGTTGCCCCAAAGACTAAAAATAATACTTCCCACCGAAGAAATGTCAGACCGACATCTGGGAACTGCGCATAAAATTGGATTATTTCTTGGGTCACCTCGGTTTGTGTTGGTATCAATAAAATTATTAGAGTGAAGGGGAACATTAACGCGACTCCTAATAAAAGCGTGAGCGATAATTTCATAAAGAGTCTTGGTAACTTGTAGATCTTATTTTTATTTAATTCTTCTACTTCTATTTTAGAATATGAGTCCTTTTTCACAGCAATTTGGAAAAAAGTCAAGCAAAAACCAAAGGAAACTACGAAAAAAATGCCCCCGTAGTTTATTTCCACGCCACTTATTTGAGTTTCCTCGAGTTTGACAAGCACAATTACTATAATTGAAACAACGAGTATGATTATGTACAAAGCTTTAAAGATGTCTAATTTCTCGGCTTTCACGCCGTGTTGATATAGTACTAAGACTATTACGCTTATGGAAAATCCAATCATTGCTAGAGAAATGGTTGTCAATTTTAAAGCGAGAAAATACGTTATCAATTGTAAAATTATACCAAAAAAACCGAGAGTCGCAAAATAACCCAAATTCCTAAAGCCGAAAAAGTTGTTATTTTGGTGTATCGTAAATTTAAACAGCGTTTCAAGCGAAATGGGGCTGTTGCTCGAATATTTATTATAAAGGAGGACGAATCCTACTGCTAATAAAAAAAAGATCAGACCGGCTACAAAAAATCTCAGAAATACGACTAAGAAAATTGAGACATCGTTAAAAAGACTTGAAACTGGGATGGGTATGAACGCCCACAGAATGTTCGCAACAATAATAAAAAAAATGTATTTATTTCTCATTATTACTTATTTGGCTTGAATTCCTTTAATATCCTTAGATATAGGTCCCAGCTTTTTTAGGTTTTCGGAAAACTCTTTGATCGTGTCCGCAAATTTTTGCCCCTCTCCGGCAGAGATGCTTATTATTTTAACCCTATCGTTGTTTACTTTTAATTCTTCTAGCATAGATGTGATACTCTCGTATCGATTTTCTGCTTTTTTGAACCCAGAAATGTAGTGGCAATCTTGCGGGTGGCACCCGGCGATCAACACCCCGTCGGCTCCGTTGAAGAGCGCTTCAAAAACGAGCGAAGGATCGAGCATTGCCGTGCACATTACATGAATCGGTCTGGTGTTAGTTGGATATTGAATTTTACTCGTTCCTGCTAAATCAGCACCTAAATACGAGCACCAATTGCATAAGAACGTGACAATTAAAGGAGAATCTTTTTTCTTGTCCATTATTACTTTTATTTGCTTCAGGACTTCTTCTTTAGTGAACCCCGGTACCTCGAGCGCGTTAGTGTGGCACATCGCCGCGCACGCTCCACATCCTACGCAATTTGCACCAATAATGTTCACGGTATCATCTACAATTTCGATCGCATTGAATTCGCACACATTTTCGCACAAGCGACACAAATCACACAAGTCTTTATTGTACCGAACGACGAGCGGATCTAAATCAACCTTTCCCTTAGTGAGCAGAGCTATCGATTTTGCAGCGGCAGATTCCGCTTGCGCGATACTACTCGGAATGTCTTTCGGGCTTTGAATTGCGCCCGCGATGTAGATCCCTTTTACTGAAGAGTCAGACGGTCTCACTTTAAGGTGGCTTTCTAACAAGAAACCATTTGGATCCGTGGATATGTTTAGCAAATTTGCTAATTCTTCTGTACCCTCGGGTGGTTCGGTTCCGACAGCTAGCACGATTAAATCGGATGGGTCTTCAAATAATTTACCAGTAAACACATTTTCGCCCCTGATTAATAATTGGTCGTTCGCGTCGCTTTTTACAACGCTTGAGATGTTACTTTTGATGTACCTTATTTGAAATTCCTCCTGCGCTCTATTGTAAAATTCTTCGCAAAACTTCCCAACGGCGCGAACATCATTGTAATAAACCGTGATATTAGTTCCTACGATTTGTTTTTTTGCTAAAATTGCCTGTTTTGTCGCCTCCTTCTTATCATGAGCCACCTGGTGGGCATCAACCAGAAAATCTATATCGCTGAAATCCGAGACGGTATATCCCGGGAAGTTCAGTTCCCCCTTTAAAATATCTGTCATATAATACTTGTTAATATGACAGGGTATGCCGTTAACAGAATTTGAACTTAACATTATTGTCAGTGCTCCCGATTTTATGGCTTCAGTAAAAGGAGGTAAATAATACTGCCGGAGGTAATTCTCAGGAATCAGGGCACTTGCCCTGTCCTTGCCATTAATACCTGCCCCATAACCTATGAAGTGCTTCAGGCAGACTGTAATTTTTGTGGTACCAGATAAATCATTTCCCTGGGATCCCCTTGCTCCCAATTTTTTTCCGAATTCTTTCCATCCCTTTGCCGACCCAAACAAGAAACCAAACGGGCGATTCGTTCGCAGCCTTGACCAGAAGGTAGAGGCCCGCCGCCAGGAAAATCATATTGGCGACCCACATTCCGATCTCCAACAGGATGATTCCCCTCTCGGCGAGGGACATTCCCGCATTGGTCAAAAGATAGTAAATCAAAATGACCCCGATGGCATAAGAAAAGCCCATCGAACGGCCCGTCCGAACGGTTCGTGACTGGAGTCCCAGTGGGATGCCGAGGATCCCGAAGACCAGGCAGGCGAACGGAATGGTGAACTTCTCATGGATCTTAATCCATTGGGGTTTGGTGTCAGCGTTTTGGGATCGGAGGACCTCGATCGCTTTGCCCAGCTCGCGCAGGGACATGTCCGCCACGTGCTTTTCTTTGGATTTTTG
>JAHQWX010000262.1 GCA_029856375.1 Promethearchaeia archaeon
TGCTTTGTGGCAAAGAATTTAATGAATCTAAACTTGATTTTTGCTAACTTAGTTTCCCATTCTCTAACGAAATCACCGTTTTCCAGCTCTTTCAAGATCCTTTCGAACTTTTCCCTCAGTGGCAATTTTCTAAAACGAATACCTCGACTCATTGAACCGTATTGACTTGTATGGGAATGAAAATCAACTTGCTTTATTAAGCCCACATTTGCCATGGCTTGAAAAGTATATGCCATTTCTCCACTCATGTATAATTCTACTAATACGGCTTCTGGAGGATATCCCGCGTCAACGAGAGTACTTACATAAGTTAATAAACATCGTCCCATACTTGGACCCCAAGCTTGTTCAGAGAACATATCTAAAACCGCTTCGGTTTTCATGTCTACTTCTATCCCCGCTTTCATTAGAGTTCCGACTCCTTTTGAAAGAGCGAGCAGGGTTTTTTGTGCATTTCCTGTATAATCTTGATGAACGCAGATAAAGCTGAAAAAACCTTTCTTTAATAGAAAGGTTTCTCGCACGCCAACTCCTATCATTCTCGGAGCAATCATGATTACATCGATATTATTAGGAGGTTTAATGAGATCGTACGCGATATTGTATCCCGCTGCGAAGCATAGCGTGTATCCCTCTTTTAGATTAGATACAATTTCGTTCTCGTAAACATCTTTTGTAATTTCGTCTGGGAGCAAAATAAATGCTATATCCGATTTTGGAATAGCCTCAGCTATTGAAGATACCTCAAAGCCATCCTTTTCAGCAGTTTTTCTGTATTCATCCTTCCTATTTCCAACAATAACTTTCAATCCACTATCTCTCATATTTAACGCTTGCGCTCTACCTTGATTTCCATAGCCAATGACTGCAATCGTTTTTCCTTTTAAGTCTTCTAAACTTCCGTCCTTGTCGTGATATACATTAACCATTTTGCATCACCTGCAATTTTTTCGTTTTATTTAATTTTAAACTTTTATTAGATATTAGCTATTACCATTAATTAAGGTTTAAAAATCTGAATCAGTGAAAATGAAATTCAAGGAGCAACTTAGAAACGCGTTAAAAAATGAATTATCTGAAGATGAATTGGAAAATCTTCCTCGCGGTTTTCAATCAATATCTAAGGTTATTTTAATTAAAATCCCTCAAGAATTGTACGAGAAGCGTAAAATAATTGGAATGAAGTGTTTAGCAGTAAATCCTAAAATGGATGCTGTGTATCTGTACGGGGGTAAAATTTCTGGAAAGTTTCGAACTCCCGAGAATGTTGAATTTTTAGCTGGGAAGGACGATCCAATAGTTATTCATAGGGAACACGATGTTCTCTACAAATTTGATATCACAAAAATTATGTTTAGTAAAGGTAATCTTAAAGAACGAAAGCATTTAGCAACTCTCGTCCAACCGGGAGAAGTGATAATTGATATGTTTGCCGGTATTGGATACTTTTCCTTGCCAATAGGGGTTCATTCGGAGGCGAAATCGATTTATAGCATTGAATTAAATCCTATTGCGTTTGCATTTCTCCAAGAAAATGTTGAATTAAACCGTTTAGGGTCCAAAATTGTTCCTATTTTTGGGGATTGTAAAGAAGAAGTAGTAAAATTATCAGAAAAAGGGATTGAAGCTGATAGAATCATAATGGGCGTATTTCCCGCACCAATTGAATATATTCCATCGGCATTATCCTGCGTAAAGGATTCTGGTACAATTATTCATTACGAAGGGGTAATAGAGAGAGAAAATTATAAATCTCTTTTTGACGAATTTGAAAAAGTAGCCGTATCTAAGAATTTTAGCTGCCAATTAAAGTCACATAGGTTTGTAAAGAGCTATGGACCCAAATTATATCATGTAGTATTTGATATTATAGTACAAAAAACTAGATCTTAATTAGCAGTAATAACTTTAACCCAAAAAGAATTAATATCAAAAAATGTATAATTTAACATATATAAATTGTAAATAGTTCTTAGATGTGGTTTTAAAGTAGATGCTATGTATTATTTTTTCTTATTTCGATGTAGTAGTGGGGCCGAAATTGCTATCTTATTATCCAGAGAATCCCAAATTGAAACAAGAATACCTTTCTGCTTTATTAACCATGTTTGATGTCAATTTTATCGAACATCCCTTTAATTTTAAAATCGAAGATAAATGTTTTTTAAACTATATAGTTGAAGTGTCCGAACCAGAATCGAGGAGTAGATATGATAGTTATATGGTATCGATTCTTATTGAGGACGAGGAAGTTTTCAACGAGGTTCGCTATATCACAATCACATATCTACAAGAATTCTTGGATAAATATAAAAAAAAATATTGGTTAGTTCGGGATGTTCGAAAATATTTAGAAAATAAAAGAACGGATTTTGAGACCATTGAAGGTGCAGAAGAATTTTTTCAAGATCTAAATAAATTGTATTCGAGAATTCAAAAACAGATGAAAATTATTGAGGAAGAAGAAATAATCTCAACGCTCTACTTTAACATTGTAGCGAATGTTTTTGAAATTAATCCCTTACCGATTCTTGTTTTAAATCATCAGAACGAAATTATTTTTGGTAATAACGCAAGCGAAGAGTTATTTGGATATAATTCGGAGGAAATGCAAGGAAAATCAATTTTAGAATATTTTCAGGAAAAAGATCATGAAATCATCACCGAAAGTTTAAAAAAAATCAAAATGGAACACTCATTAACTAATATAAATGGAGCTATAATTACTAAAAATGGTAATAATTTAACAGTTTCAATAGATTTAAATTATCTTGGCGGAGGATTAGGCGTTTCGACAATTATCAAGAAAAAAAAGCAAGTTTCACCTAAACATTTTATAAAATATTAACTAATAAAATCTAAAAGATGGAAGAAATTATATGAGCGAGCAAATTAAAATTTGTTTCGATTATTCTCACGGAGATAAGTTAACCGTAGAGAGTCCGTCTTTTATTGATTTTGTGCAATTTCTATTCAATAGCGGCTATAAACTGGGAAAAATAGAAGCTGGCCTTAATTCGTTGAATAAAATCGAAATTTACGATTTGCTTATTATCGGTTCTCCCTATAATTCGATAATAACTGACGAAGAGATTGATGTCTTAAAGGAATACGTTGAGAATGGGGGAAATTTATTAGTTATTAGTAATGGAGGCGGAGATTATGCAAATAAAACTAATCTCACTGAACTAACCCAAAATTTTGGGATCGAATTTAATTCTGATCGATTAAACGACTCTGTGTATTATGTAAACCAGCAGAAAAGATTGATAATTAATAAATTTAAACCACACGCAATAACAGAAGATTTAAATTCCTTCGTCCATTCGGGTGGATGTTCAATAAACGCTGAAGAATATTCGGAAGATGAAAATGTAAAAGTTGAAGTTATTGCTCAAGCGGGCCTTAACTGTTGGCGTGAAATTTATAATGGGAAGGAATGGAAAGAAGAAGATAGTCCAAATTTGCCCGTAGTCGTTGCGTCAAAATATTACAAGGGTAAAGTCGTTGCAATCGGTAATGTATCCATATTTAGTTCATTGGGTCGAGAATACGGATTCGGAGCATTAGACAATTCGTTACTTATTTCTAATATCTTAAGGTGGCTAGTAAAGGAGCGCGTATCGGAAGGGAGGATAATTTCGGCGAAATTAAGGGAAACCATTTTCTATTGGACGAAAAAAATAATGAAAGAAAAGCATTGGGAGAATTTATCAGATATAATTAATTTTTCGTTGAAATTTTTTAAAGACCACTACGATGACGTAATTTTAATTGTTAAAGAAGAGCGTGAAAAAAAGAAAAAAGCATATAAGCGAAAGAAGAAAACTGCTGCAGTTAAAAAGAAAATGGAAGAAGACAAAATACTGGATTTGGTCGAGGTAAAACGAGATACAAAAGATTTAGAAGACATTATGTCAGAAATTGAGAAATTGTCTGACGAAACAAAAATAATACAATGATATATTTTACCAAAAAGAAAATATATAAGAATCTAATATTT
>JAHQWX010000263.1 GCA_029856375.1 Promethearchaeia archaeon
ATAACTTTCGTTATTTTCGGTTCGGACATGGAACAATCAAAAAATCTGTTTTTCTCTCTGTAATAAGCTCTTTTCTTTATTTGGGCGGCTCGCTATAATTTCCACACCATACCTCGTCAACGCTATGTACTGCACAATTCATGCTTTCAAGTTTGTCTGTTATTATTTTCAAATCTAGGTCTTCACCCTGCACAATTATTCTGAGGGACGCCGTTTTTTCGTCAAGTTCTTCGACTTTTATCTTTGCCCCTGCTACAAATTCAAGCTTCATTAATTCCGCGCCTAAGACATCAATTGAGGGTTGATGAGGTTTTAATACATCCAACATTAAACGAGAAATTGTATTTGCCATAAGCTAAATTACTCAACCTTTTTTATCTTTTAGATATTTTTATTAAATTAATTATATCAAGAAAACTCTTTAAATTTTATAGTTTTCATTAGATAAGACATCCTATAAAAAACTTTTTATCACTTCTAATAAATTTTGTGGAATTTCTTCTTGCCGAATTATAAGTTTCGCTCCTTTTAAATCCCGTTTTAAGTGTCTCTTGGTTAAAATTCCAATTGATGGAGATCCAATATAATTCGCTCCTTGGATGTCTCGTGGGTTATCGCCAATTACTAGGAGTTCTTCTTTTTTAATATTTAATTTATTAAAAATATAGTTTAAATGGTCAGGATGTGGTTTTGGATTTGGTACATCGTCTCGGCCAACTATTAAATTGAAAAATTCCAAAATATTTACATTTCTAAGAGTATTTTCAGCGTTTAAGTGAGTGTTTAGAGTGTAAATAATTTGGATTATACCAATTTGATGACAATATCTTAAAACTTCTGGAATCCCTTCAACAATCTTGGCGCTTATTGCCGCTTCTGCTTCGATTTCAACAACAGATTCATCCACTAGCTTGATAATTTTATTTATATTTTCTTCTGGGACACCCATCTCTCCTAACAATTTTCTCGCAATACCAACATTTTCTAAAATGGATCTATTCATACTTAATTTTGACGCGTCTGCTCCATTTTCAATCAAAATATCAATTGTTTTTCTTCGTGCTTGAATAAAATCAATATTGAATTTCACGATAGTTCCATCCATATCCCAAGCAATGGCTTTAGTTCTTCCCATTTTAATAACTATTATGATAGTTTTTTTCTAATAACTAATAAGTTAGGGTTGTATAAATCGGACCCTTTGGAGTAAGATCTGATTTTTTTAACAGAAGTCTATCGATTATAAATTCGCCAAAATCGAGATTCTTTTGTTCTTTAATAATTCCTTTGAACGCACCGAAATTCTTATAATTGATTTTGTTAGACTTCAATCGTCCAATCGTTAAATGGGCTTTAAACTCCTTTCTTTTGTCTTTTTGAATACCTAATTCTCTTTTTAGTAGTTCTTCTAAAGAATCTTTTATCTTTTGCAATACTTGAGTGTCTCCCCTTACTTTTACCCATATCGTGCTATATCTATTAAATTGCCCAGATCCCTTTAGCCGATATTGTTTTTCGCCTTCTTTAAAATAAACATTGTTTATGTCATTTTCAATTAAGTCGTATATTTTTTTTGCTTGCGTCTCTTCGATATTTCCTAGAAATTTTACCGTTAAGTGATAATTTTCTGGTTCAACAGCTTTCATTTTTGGTTGGTGCTGTTTTAATTTCTCTACGAATTGAGATAAATTTTTGATCGTTTCTTCTACCTTCAATTCAAACGCAATGAATGCTCGAATTTTCATATTTTTTCAAACCTCCCTTTCCCAATATTTCTTAATACGAAGGTCAATTTCTTCTAAATTGCGTTTTTGTTCGGGAATTATGTGCATTTTTCCTAAATCTTTTATACTTTTTGACCTAATAATCGAAATTATATCTTGTAAAAACATAATATTCATTTTTGCCCTCGTCTCTGCATCTGCGCTGGCGTTATGAGGAACGAATAAAAAACTCAAATTCTTTTGTTCTTTTTTAATTTTTTTGAATCTCTCTAAAATTTCCGGCTCAATCGGTTCTGTTGGTCCAAAGACATCGAAAGCTAAATTTATTGATATTTCTTTTTTTTCCAATAATTCTAATAAATCATGGAAGTTGATAATTGGACCACGAGCGGTGTTAACAAGGAGGGCACCTTTTTTCATCAATTTTAGTAAATCCCGATTGATAATTCCTTCAGTTCTGTCGTTTAAAGGAATATGAATGGATACAATGTCGCAGTTTGTAAATATTTCTTCAAAGCTACTACTATATTTAAGATTAGGATATGCTCTCTCCATTTCTAGATTTTGTGAAATATCCGTATACATGATATTTACCCCCCAGTGAGATAACCTCCTCACTACTTCTTGTCCTATCTGACCTAGACCGACGATTCCTAAGAGCTTGTTGCTAATTACAGAGCAAAGACTTTGATCCAAGTCCCACTTCTCGCTAGGCGTCCAATTACCATCCCACACAAATTGATGAAGATCTATTAAATTCCTCAAATTCGCCATTATAATTGAGATTGTGAAATCCGTTACCGTCTCAAAGAGTACTCCAGGAGTATGTGTGATCAAAATTCCATCTCCTGAAACTCTACCAATGTGGTTATACCCCATTGTTGAAGTTGCAACCGCAAAAATGCTAGAATTTTCAAGTAATTCCTTTTTTACCTCGTGACTTAAATGGCACCCCAACATATCAGGTTTAAACTCGTCGATTTCCTTTTTTAATTGATGTTCTGAGGGAAATCGTCCGTCATGGACTTTTAAATTAGAAATTATATTTAATTCTGTCCATAAATCTCCTATTTTTTCCCTTAATTTATTGCTAACTTTATCATTTGATCCAATCTCTGAAGGAGAAAAAACATTTGACGCTAAAAAAATCCTTACTTTTTCGCTCATTTCGCAATTATCTCAGTATTTTTAAAAAACAAAAATCAAATTTTCTTAAATAATTTAGTCTAAATTAGATTAAAACTCTTTACAATCATCACTGCACAATTGGTCAATGAATACAATTAAAATTAAAAAAAATAGTAAAAAAAAACCTAAAATTCGTAGCCACAGCTTCTACATACGCGTTTCTTTGCGTAGAGAGGGATGTGACCCACATAAGATAAAACCTTTGTTTTATCCTCCACTTCTTTAATCGAGATTCCGCCACACATTGGACAAACAACTCGTTCGTCTGCAGCGAATCCTCCTGCTCCAATTTCAGGAGGTTTTAACTCTGCTAATTCTGCTGAAACTTCCTCGAGTTTCGCTTTAGCATCTACTAACTGCTGTTCTTTTTCTGCACATGCTGTGGTTAGCTGTTCTATAGAAGCATCTTTCTCAGCTATTGCATTTGCTAATTCCTCTAGTTGAGCTTGTGATGCCGAAGATTCGCTAACCTTACCACGAAGCTCTTCAAGTTCTGCGTCTTTTCCAGCAGTTGAACTCTCCAATTGTGCTTTTAAATCGGCAATTTGGGTATCTTTTGCAGCAACCATACTCTCTAAGTCAGCAGTCGCTCCAGAAGATGCAGCTAATTTTCCTTCCATCTCAGAAACTTTCGCGTTAGCGTCGCTAAGTTGGCCTTCTAATTCGGCAGCTCTGCTATTCACTTCTTCTAATTCCGTCAATTTTGCTTCAGTGTCGGATATAAGAGAGCCTAATTTCTGCTCTAGTGTCGCTAGACTTTGTCTTGTTGTGTTTAGTTCGCTTTCTGTCTGAGCCAATTTACCCTCTGTAGCAGTTAAATTCGCTTGGGTGTCATCCAATGATTTATTGGTATTCTGAAGTTGTGATTTTGTCGTCGCCAATTGCTGCTCTAAGTCGTTGACTTTAGCCCGAAGACCTAAAAGAGCAGATCCAACAACTTTATGTGTTTTATCTGGCTTAGCTTCAATAGCTGACCAATCTATACTCATCGTTTTTTCACACTTTCTTTATCAATATTGATTAGATTATATCTAGTATAAGATTATTAAGTAATTTAAATCTAGACTTCTTATTTAAAATTTTTA
>JAHQWX010000264.1 GCA_029856375.1 Promethearchaeia archaeon
CATACAAGTGGTAAAGGATACATTTAGAAATATAGATATCGAGAAACATATACAATTTGATTACGCTGTTCGACCAGGTTCTACCGATTTAGTTGGAGTTTTTGAAGAGAGCGATCCCATGGACACCATCCCGGGTGCCAACGACACGAGTTTTGGGGTCGGATACGCCCCTCTCTCTGATTGCGAGGTAATAACTCTTGAAGCGGAGAGATTACTCAACTCTGATTCATTTAAAGATAAATGTCCCGCTTCTGGTGAGGATATTAAAGTCATGTCTCATCGAATAGGGAACGATATCGGAATTACTCTCTGTTGCGCGATGGTTTCAAAATATATCAACGATAGAAACGAGTATTTAAATTACACGGAACAAATAAAGGATGCAGTACTCGATTTAGCAAATAAAATAATTCCGGAAAAAAATGTTATTGTTGAGGTTAATGTTGGTGATGTTATTGAAAAAGACCTTCTATATTTAATGATTACTGGTACAAGCGCTGAAGCGGGGGATGATGGAGAAGTTGGCAGAGGAAATCGTTGCAATGGCTTAATAACTCCTTGTAGAACTATGTCGTTGGAAGCAGTTGCTGGAAAGAACCCAATAAATCACGTTGGGAAAATATATAATGTACTTGCTAATCATATTGCTAGAGATATTGTTGACGCTGCCCAAGGAGATATTATAGAAGCACATGTAAAATTACTGAGTCAAATTGGTAGGCCGATAAACGATCCTTGGGTTAATAGCGTTTCGATAATACCTGCAGACAATGTAGCGTGGGACCGCGTAGAGAAAATAGTAAATGAAGTCGTAGATAAGAGGTTATCAAAAGAAAGTTTCTTCGATCTTCGAGAGAGCTTTATTTCTGGAAAAGAACAAATTTTCTAACTTAATAATTATTTATGCGATAAGCACATTTTTTTTATTTTTTTTTATATTTTATTTCTATAAGAATTTTACACGAATGATTTTCGATCTGAAATGGTAGATATACGCTTTAAACTGTTTGGAGTGATTGGAGAAAGGGCAGAGAAAGAGATCGATATCCCTAATATGGGCATGAGAGTTTCCGAAATAAGACCAATTGTTAAAAGGGCTTTTAAAATTATCCCCATGGCGAAAATTAAGTTCATATTAAACGGTCGCACGCTCGAAGACGATACGAGAATGGAGCGTATAGGCATCGATCCTCGAAAAGAATACATTCATGTTATGGTTTTAAACCCAAATCCTTAAATGAGGGGTTTTTTTGAGAATTGGAGGTTTTATCGATGCATCCACGAAAGATTGGCCGAAAAAAGTAGTAGCTGTTATTTTTACAGTCGGATGCAATTTTAATTGCAAGTTTTGTCAAAATAAACCATTGTTAGAACCTTCAGCTGGCGAAGATTTAACTATTGATTCGATTTTAGATCGACTAAAAAATAATTTTTTAATTGATGGAGTGTCAATAACGGGAGGAGAACCAATGCTACAAAAGGATCTCATTCAAGTGTGTGAAGAAATTAGTAAATTGGATATGCTTGTTAGCGTTGATACGAATGGGTCCAAACCGGAAGTTATAGAAAAACTTCTACCTTACATAAATCGAATCGCTTTAGACCTAAAAGTACCCTTGGATTCCGACGAAAAACGAGCAAGAGAAATTATTAATGCTATTATTATCCCGCAAAAAATAAGAAAATCTATAGAACTCGTTCAACATTCAAAAAACACTCAGTTCGAGATCAGAACAACATATGTAAAGAAATTGCACATCCCTAGTGACTTAATAGATATAATGAATTACTTGAAAAATATAAATTTCCCAGGAGATTATGTGGTACAGCAATATCAATACTCCGATGGTGTTGGAGAAAAATACATGGAAATGTTTGAGGAACCCACTTTTGAGGAAATAAAAGATATAATTACAAGTTATACTTCGAAAATTCCATTTAATGTGTTCGCGCGAGCTAGAGGGATAGGGTATAAAAAACTAATATGAATTTGAAGGTAATAGAAAGTGAGCTTAGATAAATGGATTAAGGATCCACATAAAAAGAAAAAAGAACCAGTAAAGAAAAAGCCAAGGAGAGTCGCTGAAAAAAAGACAGAAATTGATCGTGAAGCTGAATTATATGAAGAAGTTAAAACGAGCCCTCTAGGTAAACTCCAAAAATTCAAATTAAAGTGTCCTAATAGAAAGTGTAAATACGAGAAAATAAAAGCTAAATTAAAATTAACCGAAAGGGACAAAGTTTGCCCCAAATGCTCTACGCAAATGAAAATAGAGAAATTATAAAAATTAGGTAAAATTAGTTAATCTTCGCTTTCTTTTTTTGAAAAACTCGAAAAAAGCAAAGAGCTGTCTTTCTTATCTACATCGTCTTTAGCCTGTTTCTCCTTTAATTTCGATCTTTCTTCGCTTCCTTCTTCGGTTAGATTAGCTAACATCGACCATCCAGATTTGCTTTTATCCTCAACTCCTAAATCTTTTAATTTTGATCTCTCCGCTTCCCGCTCCTCTGCAGACATTCCTTCGCCTTCTGCGTCTTCATTTTCTTGCTCGACCTCTAATTTATTCCATTCTTCACTCATAATTAACACATGTTTTTTTCTTATCCTTGAAAGAATAGTTGACAATCAATATTAATAAAGCTTGTTGAATAGCCTCGACTTTACGATTGAGAATATTAGGTTAAATATGGAAAGACTAATGCAAGCCATTTTTAAGACTTCTTATATTTTAAATTAATTTTTAAAAAAATACTAATATAATCTTTGCTAAAAAGGTGTTTCTCCAATATTTGTAACGACAAAATCTTATTAAAACTAGTTAATTTTAAGAGAAATGAGAACAATGGAAAAAGCAACGTTCGCAGCGGGGTGTTTTTGGGGCGTAGAAGCCACTTTTCGTGAGATAAAGGGCGTTGTTTCCACCTCCGTTGGGTATACAGGTGGTTGGTTAGATAATCCCACTTACAAAGAGGTCTGCTCGGGGAGAACGGAGCACGCTGAAGCAGTAGAAGTCCTCTTTAATCCCTCAGAAGTGTCTTATTCGGAACTGTTAGATGTCTTTTGGAACTGCCACGATCCCACGCAGATTAACCGTCAGGGTCCTGATATAGGAACAAATTATAGGTCTGCGATTTTTTACCACTCACCAGAACAAAAAGCCGAGGCAATCAAATCAAAAGAGAAGTGGCAAGGTTCAGACAGGTTTCAAAACAGAACAATAGCATCGGAAATTACCGAAGCGTCAACCTTCTACAAAGCAGAAGATTACCACCAGCAATATTACGAAAAGCGCGGAATTAAAAAAAGTTGCCATTTTCTATAGGTCTGAAATAAAATTCTTTAGAAAAAGTAAAAAATAAATTTCAAAAAAAAATTTATAGTATCAGTCGAGCCATTGCCTTCGATCTCTTCAGCAATTCTTTAGCTTTCTCTGGCTGATTTAACTCACCGCATATTCGCGATGCAATTTCATAGAGCTTTGCCGATTCGCGATAATTCCCATCTATCATCGCCGATTCAGCCCGTTCGATTACGCGGTCAAGGTCGCTTGCGAGTTCGAACCTGCCGCGCCCGGCGTAGTCGAGTAACATTTTAGTTGCTCTTCTCACTTGATCGCCGAAATCCCTCTTTCTTATGGCCTGCACTTCCGAGATGACTTCTGTGAATTCGCCTCGTTTCACATCGTAGCTGGTGTTTAAAATGGAACCGATCACTGAGTCGAAAAGCGCGTCCAAGCTTTGTAAATCAGCTTTTCCTTGCACTATTTCCTCGACCGACGCGTCTCCCAGCACTTTTGCCGCTTCAATTATTGGTGCCATTCCTTTAATAATTGCATGATTCTTGAAGTTATAATCTTTAATTAGACCAATGACTCCGCTTCTGCAGAGTCTATCGAACCTGCGTCGTTGGTTGGATTGAGCGAGCGAGATTTGGTCGGTAAATTCGGCACGTCGCACATTAAACGATAAATCAATAATTTCACTTAT
>JAHQWX010000265.1 GCA_029856375.1 Promethearchaeia archaeon
TGACTCACCAAAGCGGCACCTAGATGCTCCATAAATTCTTTACGCGGTTTAATTTCTGGGAAATGTTTAGGATTATCCATATCCAAACCCATAACTGCTGAAGTTTGCATGTGTACTGTTGCATTGAAATTATAACATATCCAAGGTAAATCGTATTTCTTAAAAACCGCGTTTAAACCAGTAACTAAACGAGTTGCTGCCTTTCCGGCTTTTTCTGTTGCGTTAGTCTCTTCCACTAATTTGATTGCCCAATATGCAGCTGCGCATGTTAACGGGTTTGCCGCAAGCGTTCCCCCACAATAGGCTCGCTTTCTTCCAGCACCCACACCGGCGGCGACATACTGCATTATATCTGATCGTCCACCTAATGCCGCAGCTGAAGGATATCCGTGCCCAACGATTTTCCCAAATACCGAAAGGTCTGGTTTAACGCCATAATAAGCCTGTCCTCCGCCCATGTGAAGTCTAAATGCACACACCACTTCGTCAAAGATTAATAAAGCATTATTCTCTCGACACAATTCTTCAACTTCTTTATTAAAACCAGGTCTCGTCGGAATTGCTCCTGATTCTCCTCCCATCGGCTCAATTAATACCGCCGCAATCTTTCTTTTCCTTTCCTTAAACAATTCTCTTAGCGCTTCGATGTCGTTTGGTTTAACGGATTCAATAAATTTGTATATCGGTTTGGGGATTCCGTGAGATTCTAAAGTTTTGGTCCCGGGGACATGTAAGTCGTATACTAATTGATCGCTCCATCCGTGATAACTTCCACCAATTTTTATAATCCATTTTTTTCCCGTAAAGACTCGCGCTACTCGAATTGCCAACATATCTGCTTCAGTTCCGCTCTGCAACCATCTTATTTGTTCACAAGATGGAAAATGTTTCTGTAAAGCTTCTGCAGCCAGTACTTCGTATTCACTTGTAATTCCGTGACACGAACCTTGCTCTCTAATAACTTCTACTATTTTATCGGTGTGGGGAGGATAATTATGACCGAGAATAGTGGGGCCACCATTCATTAAATAATCCGTGAGTTTAACATCGTCAACCGTCCATAGATAGCACCCATCAACTTTTTTTGATGCTAAAGGAAAAGGAAAATTAAACGCAAGGTTATGTTCAACACCTCCAGGAATTATCTTTTTCGCTCTTTCGTATAATTCTTTGGATTTTAGGTGTTTTTGCTCGTAAATCTTAACAAATTCGTTCAATTTTTCAGGCGGAAAATCTCTCATAGGAGTATTAACAATATTTTGAATAGCTGCAACTATTTCTTCATATTTCATTACCATTCACTACTTTAAATGCTTCAAATGTTAATTTATTAAATAATGGATATTTAATTAACTTAATCCTAATGTGAAAAACTATTTTTAATTGAGAGAGTTATGAGTAGCAAAAAATCTGAAAAGAAATATATTCTCGCTCACGATCACGGCACCTCTGGGAGTAAAGCAGCATTAGTCTCAACTCACGGGGATGTTATTGGTTTTGAATTTAATGAAGTTCCATTATTCTTGCCAAGTCAAGGCGCTGCTGAGCAAAATCCCGACGATTGGTGGAGCGCCATGAAGAAGAGTATTACCTCCTTATTGGATAAAAGTTTAGTCCCAATTGACGATATCGTTGCATTTTGTAATACTAGCCAGTGGAGCGGTACTGTCCCTGTAGATAAAGATGGAAATCACCTAATGAACGCCATAATTTGGATGGATACTAGAGGTGCACCTTATATTGAAGAATTAAATAAGGGATTAAAGGTATCGGGATATAATTTAAGATTAATTTTGAAATGGATAAAACGAACTGGTGGAGGTCCAACCTTATCTGGGAAAGATCCTATAGCACATATTATATGGTTAAGAAATGAACGCCCAGACATATATAATAATACTTATAAATTCCTTGAATGTGGGGATTACATCAATTTAAAAATGACGGGAGAATTTGCCGCATCTACATGCTCTATACAAATTCATTGGATCACAGATATAAGGGATATCAATAATGTCGTCTATTCTGAACCACTCATCAAGAAGTTAAAATTAAATAAAGAGCAATATCCCGAATTAAAATTAACTACAGATGTTTTAGGAACTATTGAGAAAGATGTTGCAGATGAGCTTGGTTTAAGTAAAGATACTAAGGTAATTATGGGCGCTCCAGATGTTCCCGCAGCAGCTATCGGCTCAGGAGCTGTGAAAGATTTTGAAGCGCACATATATATTGGGACTTCCTCATGGTGCGTGTGTCATGTTCCATTCAAAAAAACCGATATATTTCACAACATGGGAACGCTTGTTTCTGCAATTCCGGGTAGATATTTATTCGCGAACGAACAAGAGATTGCTGGAGGCTGCCTCTCGTTTATGAGGGACAACCTTCTTTATCACCAAGACGAATTATTAATGGAAGAGAAAGTACCAGATGTCTATAAAATATTTGATAGAATCGTTGAGAATGTAGAGCCGGGGAGTAATAGATTAATCTTCGCTCCATGGTTGTATGGAGAGCGTGCTCCCGTAGACGATCATACAATAAGAGGAGGATTATATAATATCTCGTTAGAAACTCATAGAGAACATATGATAAGAGCTATATTTGAAGGAGTTGCATATAATTCTAGGTGGCTTGCCCAATTCCTTGAAAAAAACATTAAACGCCAATTAAACCCAATAAATTTAATTGGTGGCGGCGCAAATAGCAATATCTGGTGCCAAATCTACGCTGATGTGCTAAATAGAACGATTAGACAAGTTGAAAATCCAATAGAGGCGAACGCAAGGGGAGCTGCTTTTATAGCGTCAGTGGGTTTGGGATACATGACATTTGATGATATACCAAAATATATCCAATATTCAAATGTATTCGAGCCAAATCCCGAGAATAGGAAAATTTACGACGAATTATTCCAAGAGTTTGTAAATATCTACAACAACAATAAAAAAATGTATCGCCGATTAAATAAATTGCATTAATTTTTTTTTTGCATATTTTTTTAATTAATTCCTGATATCCATGAAAAATAACAATAAATCTAAAGATAAAATAATTAAAGAACTGGAAAACAAATTATCCGAGGATTTGTTTTACGATTCTGGCTTCATTTTGGGTTCGATGTGTTCAGAACCTTTAAGTTTTTCTACTGAGGTATTTTCGAAATACATTTCGAAAAATCTTGGCGACCCGGGTTTATTTCCGGGAACAACCAAATTAGAAATCGAGTTGATTGAAAGCATTGGCTCGCTATATGGGTGCTCGGATGTAATGGGAACGATCACTACTGGGGGAACTGAATCCAATATTATGGCTATGAGAATTGCTCGAGCTATATCAAAAAATGTAGAAAAGCCTGAATTCGTGGTTCCCTCGTCTGCTCATGTATCATTCGATAAGGGCGCTGATCTTTTAGGAATAAACCTAAAAAAAGCAAATTTACACGAGGATTTTTCTTTAGATTTGGATCACTTCAATTCACTCCTATCAGATAAAACTATTGGCATAGCAGGTGTGGCTGGTACAACTGCTTTAGGTCTAATCGATCCTATAGAACAAATGGCGGTAATGGCGGGGAAAAAAAATATATATTTCCATATAGATGCAGCATTTGGTGGATTTGTGCTTCCATTTTTAAAAGATCTGGGCCATAATGTACCTAAGTGGGATTTTTCCGTGAAAAAAGTAAATTCTATTACTGCTGATCCTCATAAAATGGGTTTAGCGCCCATCCCCAGTGGGGGATTTTTCATGAAATCTTCTTCCTTAGCTGAAGAAATTAGATATGAAATTCCATACCTTGCAGGTGGATGCTTTAAGCATTTAAATTTGGTTGGAACTCGTTCAGGGGCCTCTGTAATTTCTTTTTGGGCTTTATGGAAATTCTTAGGCATGAAGGGATATAAAGAAATAATTAAAGAGTGCATGGACAATACTTTGCATTTAGAGAAAAAGATTAACGAGATACCAC
>JAHQWX010000266.1 GCA_029856375.1 Promethearchaeia archaeon
CCTATTCTGAACAGCAATAGCGTTAGAATAAGAAGTAATATCGTTTAGTGTTTCTTTAGTATCATCGTAAACGAATTTACATTCCTTCCCAACTTCCTTTAAAACGCAATTGAATTGTTGCGCTCCGCACAAGCTTCCTGCGTGCATATGCGGATATGCCCATAGAATTATAGGGACATCGCTTTCTGCCAATAATTCGAATAATAAATCATCTGAGCTCCAAGTAGCTAGTTTCAGACAGATTACATCTACTTTCGCATTGTTAAACTGCTTTCCAACTAATTGTGCTGCGTTTTTTTCGTTAATAAACTCATCAGCCGAGATAATCTCAGCAGAATCTATCGATTTCAATAACAATAATGATTTTTCAAAGATTTCTGGAGCTTTATCCGCGTTTACTTCAAATGGATGGAGCATAACAGCAAACCCAATTCTAGGCTTAATTTTAATACTCAAGCAAATCTCCAACCTTTTATTTGATATCTATTGTATTCGTTTTCGCACGGAAGTCCAAGACACATCCAAAAAACCTTCGATTTTAGATTGAAGATCATACTTGCTGCCGAAATATTTTCTGGATCGTGATGACAAATTGTGCACATCCCACCCTTTCCATTGGGATCTGCACTATGGTCTCGATGCAAAGCCATCATCCACTTTTCATCGATTTTATTCGCTTTTTTTATTTTCGCTTCAGCAGTTTTTTTTCTAATATAGCTAGTTTCGTTGATACACACGCCCCAAAGAGATTTTGGCGATTTTGGACCGAAAACTGCTTCGCGTGGTAAATCAATTGATTTTAACTCTTCAAACGTGAAATGGTTTGTAGCCACAATAAAATCTTTTTCCGTGGTTCTCTCATAAAGTCTTTTCGAAGTGTATTCCAAGGCTCTTATATCATCAGAAGGATCAGCAACTAATACGACATTTGCAGAACCTCTAGGGACTTTTTTAAAAAACTGAACAACCTCCTCTGTATTTTGGCAATTTTCTAAGGCTTCTTGAATTATAAGAGATGCAGGTAAGCCCGTTTCCTTTTCTTCTAAAGGAAAAGCTTCATCGGTTCCAATAAATACTCCATGTTCGTTCATGCCGTTAAATGTTCCCGGTAAAATCATTGCTGTTAAATCAATCGTTTTATTATAACCTATTGGAGTGTTTTTCCGCAGAACTAAATAGGGAACCAAAAAACTTGCGTAATCAAAATTTCGGCTCACCATAGTATTTCCAGATTTAGTTTTAAGGCTCTTGTATGCAATAGAAGTGCAACCAGTCTTTATATGAGGTAATTCCCAATCTAAATCTGCCAACATCACTTCGGCAGCCATAAGTAAATAAATCAATTTTTCGCTTAATTCAGAACCTTCAGCTAATCCTTTAACTCTCTCAACCTGATTTGGACAATTTTTCTCAAAAATTGGTTTAAATACGGAAATTGCTTTTTTCGAGGCGAGTTTCATAAATAAACCCGTTGGAATTAACCTTGGCTTTAAGCTTTTTACTTCCTCTAAATTCTTGAACATTGATATGGCTTTATGCAAATTCGTTTTAAAAGTATCTCCTTGCTGATACCCCATCTCGTAATGAGATCCAGTGAATTCGTATAATTTGCCTTGGTCTATCATTATAATTAAATAAATAGTGTTTCTTTATAACTTAAATATATTAACTATTTCAAATAATCAGACGGTATAATCGACTCGAATTTATATTCTCCAGAGGTAATTTCTATGATAGCAATATTCTTATCAAATCTTTTAAGTGTAATTTCCTCTAAATTATGAATTTTTTTCCTGCCCTCAACTATATCTTTTTCATTTTTAGCGGGAAGATGTATAGTTGCGCGTGTATTGGCGGGAATTGTCAGTTCTAAAGTAAAATTATCGCGTTCTATGTACCAATTAACAATAATCTTACCATGAATGGAATCATAGTGCCCTTTACTCCACGACAAATTACGATTAGGGATTGGTTTAAGGATTATATGCTTATAACCTGGATTTTCTTCGTCTAAATTAATTCCTAAAATTACTCTATACATCCATTCTCCAACCGAACCAATTGAATAATGGTTAAATGAGTTCATCCTCGTGCTATGAAAACCCCGTCCTTTTACATAACCGTCCCATCTTTCCCATATAGTTGTAGCACCTTGGTCTATCATGAAAAACCATGATGGAACCCTTCTGCTAAATAGCAGATCGTATGCGATATCGACATAACCCCTTCGAGTTAGTTCTTTCATTAACGCGATCGTAGAAACAAATCCAGTTGATATACGATTATCGTATTTTTCAATTGCATCTAACATCTTTTTAATAGCTTTGGGCTGAATATCTTTAGGTAGCAAATCGAAATCTAACGCAATTGCGTATCCAGCTTGCGTATCTCCAAGGATTTCTCCATTTCTATCGACATAACTCTTGTTAAATTTAGACTTAATATTTTCAGCTAAGGTTGAATAGAATTGTGAATCCTCTGTTTTACCCAGTATATCAGCCATCTTTGATAGGATTTTCGTTGAACGAGCGAAAAAAGCGGTCGCATATACATCAAATGGAATTTCTGCTCCCTTTTTTGGATAGTTTTCTAATTTTGTTGTGTTGCCATTTAACCAATCCCCATATTTGTTACCAATAGATTTTTCCCATATCAAATCAGGATTCGTTAAATGAATACGATCGATAAATTTTTTCGCTGATTCATAATGGTCCTTTATTATTTTTTTGTCGTTATAATTGAGATAAATATCCCACGGTAAAATAATGCCGCAGTCAGACCACCCAGCAGTGCAATAAAACTTAAGAATTCTGTCATACAATATATTTCTCGGATAAGGAACGAAATCGGGGTATCTTCCATACTCGTCTTGGGCATCTCTTATGTCTCTAATCCATTTAGTATAAAATGCAGCCATATCCATATTATATATTGAAGTTTGCCCGAAAACTTGTGCATCGCCCATCCATCCCATTCTTTCGCCACGCTGGGGACAATCTGTTGGAACGCTGATCATATTATCTCTTTGCGTCCAAATAATGTTGCTCCATAATTTGTTTAAGGTAGAATCAGAACTTTTAAATGCTCCTGTAATTTCACAATCTGAAGCGATTGCACACCCCTTAATAATATCGAGCGTTGGCTTTACTCCAGGCTTTAAACCGGTAACTTCCACGTATTGAAAACCGTGATAAGTGAAATGGGGGTGAAATTCGCGTTCCTCGATGCCATTTAACATAAATTTGTCCCTTGCTTTGGCTAATCCTAAATTTGAAGTAAAAAGCGTTCCATCGTCGTTAAGCATTTCTCCATGTCTTAAGGTTACAATTGCGTTAGGCGCACAAATTTCTCCTCCAAGCCGAATTTTGCACCAGCCAGCTATGTTCTGACCCATGTTATATATAAAAACTCCTGGTTTTGGTTCAGTTACCGCAATAGGATTGATTTCATTTATTATTCTGATTGGTTCGTTCATTTGCGCAACGAGGTTTGGTATAATTGTGTTGTCGACTTGTACAAATGACCAATCTGAATCGTTAAATTCGGATTTATCCCAGCCTTTCTTTTCTTTCTTAGCGTTATAAATTTCTCCCTTGAAATGATCTGATTTTTGAATAGGTCCATCCTCGAAAATTTTCCAGTTTGCATCAGAAATAACTTCTATAATTGTCCCATCGTGTTTTTTAATGGTCAATTGTAAAATAAATCGACGATTTACCCCATAGTGATAATGAAGTAATCCAATAGGGCCTAAATTTCCTTTAAACCAACCATCTCCAAGAGCAACACCAATTACATTTTCTCCTTTATGCAAATATTCTAATGCACTATATGTTTGATATTGGACTCTTTTATTGTAATCCGTCCATTCAGGTGCTAAAATTTGGTCACCAACGCGTTTTCCATTAATATAAAGTTCATATTCTCCCA
>JAHQWX010000007.1 GCA_029856375.1 Promethearchaeia archaeon
AGAAGGAGATTTGATCGGGATTAGAGGACCATTTGGAAACGGATTTGATATAGCAAATAATCCCGATAATGGTTTAAATATTATAGTTGGTGGAGGAATTGGAATGTCGCCACTTATTCCACTGGTATCTCAATTAATTAATGTGAAAAAAACAGTAATCGTAATTGAAGGGGTAAAATGCAACGAGGATATTATTTTTAAGAAGTTCTTAGAAAAGAATTTAACAGAAAATGAGACTTTTTTTCTCTCCACAGACGATGGTAGTTGCGGTTATAAGGGATTTGCAACAGACCTTTTTAATTCAATTGTGGACGCTGAAGTGAAGAAAGGAAATGAAATATCGCAAGTCTATAGTTGCGGACCGGAGATTATGTTATACGAGCTATTTAGGATATGTGAAGACCTAAAAATACCTTTCCAAGCCAGTCTTGAAAGAATGATGAGGTGTGGTTTTGGAATGTGTGGATTGTGTGTATTGGATCCATCTGGTTTGAGAGTATGTAAAGAAGGACCAGTGTTTGATTCAAAAATTTTAAGAACTTGCGATGACTTTGGTAAATATTGCAGAGATTTAAGCGGCAAAAAATTTAGTATTTAAACAATCGAGATATTGTTCGATGCGACCACAAATTTTAGATGTTTCTCCAGAAATTGAAGAAAAGATCGCAAGAGAAATTATTAATTATTTACATCGACATCCGAACATTAGCAAAAATAAAATCACGAACATTAAAGGCAAAATTGGAAAAAAATACGGACATAAGAAGGTCATAAAAAACGCAACTGTTTTAAAATACGCCAAAGATTCTGAATATGAATTTTTAACCAACTTATTGAAAAGGAGAATAACCAGAACGATTTCTGGAGTCACAATTATCGCAATTATGACTAAACCATTGCCTTGTCCTGGAACCTGTATCTATTGCCCCGGACCTGATTCTCAACCTGACGACCGCGTTGCTCAATCTTATACCGGATTAGAACCTGCTGCGTTGAGATCTATAAATAGCAACTACGATCCTTATTTACAAGTGAAAAGTCGCATCAACGATCTAGAAGCAATTGGCCATAGCGTAGATAAGATCGAATTAATCGTGATGGGTGGCACCTTTCCAGCTACAGATATTGACTATCAAACTAATTTTATTAAAGGAGCTTTAGAGGGCGTTATCGATACACATGTTCCAACTCTATCCGAAACAAAAGCTCTAGCTGAGAAAGCTTCAAGAGCATTAGTTGGACTTACTATTGAGACAAGACCCGACTATTGCACTCCTAACGATATTGACCGTATGTTAGATTATGGGACAACCAGAGTAGAAATTGGCGTTCAGACAGTGTTCAACGATATTTATGAGCTTGTAAACCGTGGTCATACTACAAAAGAGAGCATCGAAGCGATAAGATGGGCTAAAGATGCGGGCTTAAAGGTCAATACACATATTATGCCAAACTTACCAGGATCCAATTACGACAAGGACATGAAATTGTTTAATATACTCTTTTCTGACTCAAATTATAGACCTGATTTACTAAAAATTTATCCTTGTTTAGTAGTAAAAGGGACAGAATTATACGATTGGTGGAAGAATGGAAAGTACGAGCCTTACGAATTGAACGATTTAATTAATTTAATTGCATCTACGAAAAAAAATCTTCCCCCGTATGTTAGAATTCAACGAATTATGAGAGATATCCCTGCGAATTTAATAGAAGCTGGTTGTAAGAAGAGTAATTTAAGACAGCTCGTTCAAGAAAGATTAAGAGAAACAGAATCTGAATGCAATTGCATTCGATGCAGAGAATACGGAATATCAAATCGAATTGACCCAATCGACGAAAAGATCATAGATAACGCTAAATTAAATAGATTAGATTATGAAGCTTCAAAAGGAACTGAAGTTTTCCTTTCTTTTGATAGTCAAAAGTTTTTATTAGGATATTTGCGACTAAGAAAGCCTTCACCTAAAGCTCATAGGATAGAATTAAATGATGGACATACAATGATCGTCAGGGAAATCAAAGTAGTTGGTGAATTAGTTCCAAAAGGTGCAAAACCACGCAAAAAGGCTCAAATACAGCATCGAGGATTTGGGAAAGAATTGATGGATGCTGCTGAAAAAATTTCTAAGGAAGATTTTGACGCTAAAAAGTTGGCAGTTATTAGCGGATTGGGCGTTAAAAGGTGGTTTAATAAATTAGGCTACGATGAGGATGGCCCTTATGTTTCAAAAAAAATATGAAAGGATAACAATTTTAAATTTTAAGCGTAAAATAAAATAAATAAAGATCCTCAACTCCACTATAAATAGAAAGAAAATGAAAGATTACGATTACAAAAAACTTGGACTTAAAGTAGGAATAGAAATTCATCAACAATTAGATACAAAAACAAAATTATTTTGTAGGTGTCCAAGTGAACTACGAGGGAATAAACCTCCTGATTTTACTCTTATTCGTTATATGCGACCAGTTTTAGGAGAGATGGGATTATACGACGAAGCGATGCTAACTGAGTACGAGAAAGGAATGACGATAGTGTACGAAGGGTACAAAGATACGATATGCACATACGAAATGGATGAAACCCCCCCATTCGAATGTAATTATGAAGGTATTGACATTGCCTTGACAATTGCATCGCTTTTAAAAATGACGATCTTTAACGAATTACATGTTTCTCGAAAAAATTATCTTGATGGTAGCGTTCCGTGTGGCTTCCAGAGAACGACCGTTGTGGCTACTGACGGAGAAATTGAATTAGAGAGCGGGAAAAAGATCGGAATCGAATTTATTTGTTTGGAGGAAGACGCAGCAAGGAAAATTGAAACGGATAATAAAACCAACTATTTTAGACTAGATCGGTTGGGAATCCCTCTAGTAGAAATCACTACAAAACCAGATATTAATACTCCTCAAGAAGCTCGCGATTGTGCAGAGCGAATTGGACTTCTTCTATGGGGAACTGGGAAAGTAAAAACTATATTAGGGTCTATTAGACAAGATTTAAATGTGAGCATCGCGAAAGGTTCAAGAATAGAAATAAAAGGTGTGCAAAAATTAGATTGGTTTATTCCACTAATTAATAACGAAGTTTCTCGTCAATTGAAATTGGTAGAAATTACTGAAAAATTAAAAGAAAGAGGAATTAAACCAGAAACTCTTGAAGAAAAAGTTATAGATTTATCTAAAGATTTGAAAAATACTAAATGCGGATTCGTAAATAAAGGTATAAAGTCGGGGAAAAAGCTCTTAGGTATTAACTTTCCAGGTTTTAACGGACTTTTTGGCTTGGAACTGCAACCTAATAGGCGATTTGGAACTGAAGTAGCCAATAAAGTCAATATAATATCAGGTCTAAAAGGATTAATCCATTCTGACGAGGATTTGAATAAATACGGTTTTTCAAATGAAGAAGTCGAAGCAATGAAGAAAAAATTGAATTCTACCAGCGACGACTGTTTTGTATTGGTGCTTGGAAAGGAAGAAAACGCGAGAAAGGCAATGAATATTATCTTTAAAAGAACTGAAATGGCCTTTAACGGCGTTCTTGGCGAAACCCGGAGAGCATTAGAGGATGGAAATACTGAATTTTTACGAGAATTGCACGGAGGTGCGCGTCTTTATCCAGATACTGACTCTAAAGCTATAATTATAACCAACGATCGAATTAACGACATTCAAAAGGAACTGCCGGAATTTCCTTGGATTGTGATGAAGCAATATTCAAAAAAATATAAAATTGAGGAGAGACTCGTTAAAGACCTAATATTCGAAGGAAAACTTAAATTATTCGAAAAATCTCTCGAAGTATACAATAATCCATCGCTAATACTAACTACCTTATTAGAGACAACAAAAGCGTTAAGCAGAGATGGAGTTAATGCTGATGAAATCATCGATACTCAATACATTGAACTCTTTAATTCTCTAAAATCCAATGAAATCAGCAAAGAAATAATTGAAGATGTCCTTAGTGAGCTAGCAAAATCTCCAAAAATAACTTTAAAACAAGTTAAGAAACAATTGAAAATAACCAAACTTTCTGAAGCAGATTTAATCAAAATCGTTGAAGAAGTCGTCAATAAGGGAACGGATTTAATCAAAGAAAAGAAGATGAACGCATTTGGCGGTTTAATGGGTGATGTGATGAAGCAAGTGAGAGGTGGAATTGATGGGAAAATAGTGGCTGAAAAGTTGAGAGAAGCCATTAAAAACAAAATGGAGGAGTTAAAACTATGAGCGAAGAGTATCCCGGATATTCTAAAGACGCAATAGAGGTGTTAAAAAAGGTTGGTGCGGAAATTTGGTCTATTGTAGAAATAAAAACACAATCTGCAACATATAAAGGAATCTTACTACCACGTTATCAATTGTCAGAGCCGGGTTTTATCGAGATTAAATTGGAAAGCGGGTATAACATTGGTATTAAATTAACAAAAGATATCGACATTAAAGTTGTTGGAAAGCGAGAAGGGAAATATCAAATCCCCGAGAAATCCTTTCCCACTAATAAAAAATTGCCTAATATTAAGCTCTTTGGAACGGGTGGAACCGTGGCATCAAGACTTGACTACACCACTGGTGCCGTAATACCTGCTTTTACTCCCGGAGAATTATTTAGTGCGGTACCTGAATTAGCGGATATATGTAATTTAGATACGGAAATCGTTTTCGAGATACTTTCAGAAAACATGAGACCAAGTTATTGGCAACAATTGGCAACGAAAATTGAAAAAGAGGCGAATTCTGGAATAGATGGAATTGTAATCGGTCACGGAACTGACACTATGGGTTTTACCTCTGCAGCTCTTTCTTTTATGTTAAAAGATTTGTCTGTGCCAGTTGTAATTGTAGGGAGTCAGCGGAGTAGCGATAGACCTTCTTCTGATTCTGCCTTAAATTTAATTAACGCAACAACCGTTGCTGCAAACTCAGACTTAGCTGAAGTCGTCGTGTGCATGTTAGGGTCTTCATCGCATAAATATGGATTAATACACAGAGGCACTCTCGTTAGAAAGATGCATTCCTCAGTAAGGCACACTTTCAGAACGATCGGAGATATTCCTCTTGGAAAAGTAGAGAATGGAAAAATTAAAATGCTCAAACGCGAGTATCGCAAGAGAAACAAGTCTAAAACCAAAGCGATAACCGATTTTGAAGAAAAAGTAGGCCTAGTTTATTCGTATCCCGGAATAACTAACGATATTATTGATTTCTATGTGGATGAGAAATATAAAGGAATCGTAATCGCAGGTACAGGTCTAGGACACACTCCCACCTATATATACGACTCGATAAAGAGAGCGACCGATGAGGGCATCGTATTATTAATGGTAACTCAATGCCTTAATGGTTTCGTAGGAATGAATGTATACTCGACTGGTAGAGAATTGTTAGAACTAGGAGTAATCGCCGGAAAGAACATGTTGCCTGAAGTTGCTTATGTTAAACTGGGTTGGGTTTTAGGACAAACTCAAAATCCAGAAGAAGTGAAAAATCTATTATTAACAAATGTTGCTGGGGAATTTTTGGAAAGAGAGATTCCAATCGCGTTTAATTATAATGCTGAGGAATTGTAAATAACAAATTAAACCAAAAAAAATAAAAGTTTTCCAAATTTTACCTATTTAATTCTACATTATTTAAATTAGAAAAAAGCGGTGGATCTTTCGTGGGAAAACGGATTATGGTTCAGAGAAAGGGTCGTGGAAACCTAAATTGGCGTAGTCCTAGCCATAAACACATTGGAGCTGTTCACTACCGGAACATTGTAGATAGAACCGATGTAAAAATGTTCAAAGTCATTGAATTCCTTCACGCCCCCAGCAGAGGCATACCTGTTGCAAAAGTCAGATATAACGACGGTAAAATAAATTTATTTCTTCCGCCAGAAGGCGTTTTTATGGGAGAAGAATTTACCCATGGAAGTGGCGCTGAAATTTCAGTAGGAAATGTTCTACCAATTGGTGAGGTTCCTCTCGGAACTTATATTTGTAATTTAGAAGGAACTCCCTTTGACGGGGGAAAGTTTATTAGATCGTCTGGAGCAACAGGTAATGTCGTAGGACGCTCAGGAAATTCAACTGAAGTGCAATTCCCATCAAAGAAAACACGATTATTTAACAACAACTGCCTATGCACGGTGGGAGTTATCGCAGGCGGTGGTAGAACCGAAAAACCCTTTGTTAAAGCGGGCAATAAATACCATCACATCAAACCTAAGGCGAGAAAATGGCCCATTAACCGTGGATGTGCAATGAATGCAGCGAGTCATCCTCATGGAGGAGGCTCGAAGCAAGGTCCCGGAAGACCTTCCACAGTCGGTAGAAATACCCCACCAGGAAGAAAAGTAGGCCTTATAGCCGCGAGAAGAACTGGTCGTAGGAAATAATTACTCTCTTCTTTTAAGATATCCCCAATAAACCAAATAAAATCCTATTACCATTAAAGGCGGTGTAACAAGTGCCCAATATTCAGGGTGTCTGACGTAAAAAGTCGCAATGAGTGCATAACCAAAGAATAGAGCGATTGATGTCTTGCGAATGACTCCTGTAGATTTAATAGCAACGTAAAGGTACACTAGCGGCACAACCACTCGACAAGCGTAAAATATCAATGTAAATGTTGATTCGGTGCCAAATATATCTAATTGCATTAAATCAGGAATGAACATGTCGATGTTGAAAATCCACGCAACACAAATCGCAACGATTGGTAAAAATGTAAGCAGGTAATAAGTTTTCACGAAATATCTTTCAAGGAAAAATATCAAAACCGCGTAACCACTCAAAAAAATCGTCATCTCTACCAAAGCTAAATAATGCAAGACATCTTCGGTAAAAATGGGAAAGAGTGGAATTGGTTCTGCCTCGGCCGCCATGTTCACGAAAAGCAAATCAAATAATTTCGTAGCCCCTATTAACAAAAAGAATATTGCATTCACCAAATAAGTATATCGCGTTCTTGGAAACTCTGCCTTCGGATACCTCATAAAAAATATAACGGAAAAAGTAATGCTCAACCCTGCAATTACAAACCATAGAATTGCGTAAACCAAACCAATTATGTCCAATTCACAAACCCCCACAAAGTTTTAAGTATTTTTAATTTCTTTTCTTTTTAACAATTTAGAAAAAATCTGTTTGATTAGCGATTCTTCCTTAATTTCTTCGAAATTTTGTATAAATAACCAACACAACCAACTAATTAAAAGCCCCGGAAAAAATGCAACCATGGGAGCAATCTGTCCATCGAATGTGTAATAAACTCCAATGATTCCCAGCTCAAATAAAGCCGGGATCGCAAACTTTTTCGCGACAATAAGCAATAGAAGAATCAAGATTCCATGAAATAGAAGAATGTACAATAGCGGGTCAACTATTTCAAAATACCAAGTATCGAGAATCATGTCTACTAGAGAACACGGAAGACCAATGTAAAATAACAATGTAATAGTCTTTTTGTCTTCATTCGAGATCGTTTCGTTTATTTTGTATAAATAGATGGGTACGATTACCAATAATCCCGCAATTATTATTAAGGCGCTCCATAGCATAAAAATACGGTTTCGACTAATTAGAAAATTAGTGGTTTGCAGTTCGAGTGATTTATAGTTCATAGCAAAACTCTCCAATATAAAAAGAAATCCGCTGGTTGCATCGTATATTGCTGAGCATACCTTTCTGTCATCATCCGCATCATATATTGATGCTTCAAACGAAGCTTGACTTGATATTGTAGTTGACCACAAAACGAACAGTCTATCAATTCTGACAATGAATTTTGAGTTTGGTTCTCCAGAGATAACACCTAAAGAATCGATTACTGATATATTTCTACCGATATTTGATTGAAACGGAACATCAACGGCGCTTGGGATTGGTATGAAAAATATTGTGTAGTATTCAGATTTCACACCACCAATATATACAAGTCCCGTACTATCCGTTTCAATGTCTACTTGATCAGAACCGTGTGTTATCCTTGCGGTTGCAGTTGTTCCAACCGCTACTATTTCGAATCTTAAAGTGTCGGATGTTGTCTCCGAATAGGAGTCGCTTGTATATTTATACTCCGAAAAATATTCGTCAGATAGAAAAAAGGACGACTCTTTAGGATTAACATTGATAAACACCATAGAAACTTCTACAGCACCGGCTAAAAGAGCTAGCAAACCCACAAAAAATCCTATAATTAGCCTTTGTTTTATTGAGATCATATTAATCTAACAACCCGATTATTATAATTAAATATTTTTCGGAAAAGCTATATAAACTTTCAGCCTAAAAAAAGAAGTCTTTGTTAAATAAAAAAAAGGATTTATGATTTTCTTAATACCTTTTTATCGATTTTTCCCACTGTAGTTAGTGGCATCTCCTTGATAAATTCAATAACTCTCGGAACTTTGTATTTTGCTAAATTTTCGTTAGCGAATTTCATTATATCTTCCTTAACTTCTTCCGAAGGCTCTATTCCCTCTTTTAATTGTACATATAGTTTCACTATTTCAGAGCCTGGTCGATCGGGATTTGGGATTCCTATGGTCGAAGCGAGCTCGATAGCGGGATGCTTACCTAATTTATCGTCAACTTCTACGCTGAATACTTTATAACCCGAAACTATTATCATATCCTTAGTTCTATCAACAATAGTGATGTATCCGCCCTCGTCCATTTTTCCTACATCGCCCGAATAAAACCAGCCGTCCCTTAACGCGTTTTTCGTTTCTTCTGGTTTGTTCCAATAGCCTTGAAAAATTTGTGGCCCTTTAATCACTACTTCTCCTTCTTCGCTAAGCGGGACTTCCTTATCTTTATCTATTACGTCCATTATTTTCACTTCGGTATTAGAAATTGGTATTCCTACGGTCCCAATCTTTCTTATACCTCTATAAGGATTCATAGTAACAATCGGAGATGCTTCGGTCATTCCGTAAACTTCAAGAACTTTGTGATCACCAACAACCGCTTCGAACTCTCTTATTGATTCCGAAGGAAATGGCGCTGCACCGCTTATATAACCGACAAACGAGCTTAAATCTGCTTTATTGAACTTAGGATAGCTGGTTAACATGAGATAAAGCGTAGGAACATTAGCCATGACGGTCGGATGATATTTTTCAATTTGTTTCGTGATAAAGCCTACATCGCGAGGATCAGGAATGAAGATTTGAGTTGAAGCGTAAAATACAGCCATAACAGCGAATGCCATTCCAGCTAAATGGAACAGAGGAAAACCAGAAATAAATATTTCCTTCCCTCTGGTAGATGCTTCTTCAAGCCAATGGAGTATTTGATTCGCGTTCGAGAGTATATTACCGTGAGTTAAGATCGCTCCTTTTGGAGGTCCTGTTGTTCCACCGGTATATTGTAGGAACGCAATATCTTTATCGGGATCGATTTTAATATCTAAGGATTTATCGCTTGGATACTCCTCCATTATTTGTTTAAAGGTAAAATATCTCATCCCTTCTACCGGTACAACCTTTCCAAATGGTAATTTTTTAGTGATCTTTCCCAAAAATTTGACTATTGGATTTAAGTTCAACAAATCGGCGACATTTGTTGTAATTACAATTTTCACATCCGTTTCGCCGGTTAAAAGAGCATCTCTTACATTCTCTTCGTAAAACGCGTCTAGTGTAAGAATGACAGCAGCTCCACTATCTTTAAGTTGATAAGCAATTTCGTTCGATTTTAATAGAAAATTAACCCCTACCTGGGTACATCCTGCATAAAAAGTTCCATATAAGGCAATAAGATATTGAGGAGTATTTGGTAAATGGATAGCAACGCGATCGCCCTTCTTTACACCATTTTGAACGAGAAAATTCGCAAAACTATTAATATTTTTTTCCACTTCTGAATATGTTTGAGTTACGCCTCTAAAATCGTAGCAAAGTTTATTTGGGAAGTCTCTTACTGCGTCTTTAAATGTTTGAGCTAGTGAAACAGTCTCAATCTCGATCTCGGGTTTAACATCTTTGTCGTAACTTTTAAGCCATATCTTTTCTTGATACGGAGATGTAATCTAAAATCACCTACTTTGGTTAAATTCTATATTAAAATTTTTTGTCGGTATAATATTTAAGACAACTCTTTCGCGAAAAATCGGATTAAATTAAATTTAGACTTTATAGATTGGATAAAATTTATTCTCAAGATACTCAATGAAGTAATTTGAGTTTAAATCCTCTCCGGTAATCTTCTTTAATAAGTCAAGCGGCGTATAGATTTTCCCAAACTTGTGAATGTTTTCTCCTAAATATGATACTAATGTCGAAAACTCTCCTCTTGCGAATTCTTCTGGCAAGCTTGGATGTGCTTCTAAAATTTTCGAATAGATTTGTGAAGCGTAAAGATTTCCCAAGGTATACGTTGGAAAATATCCTATCGCACCCCCTGACCAATGAACATCTTGTAAAACGCCTTTGGCATCGTCTGGCGGAGTAATGCTAAGTAGAGTTTCCATTTTTTCGTTCCAGATTTGAGGTAATTCGGAAATGTTTACATCATCCCCCATGAGAGCCTTTTCAATCTCGTATCTCATAATTATGTGTAGCGAATACGTCACCTCGTCTGCTTCCACTCGGATTAGCGAAGGTTGAACCGTGTTAATCGAACGGTAAAATTCTTCTTCGGGATAATCCTTAAGATTTTTGGGAAAGTATTTCTGCAGTATCGGATACCAATATTTCCAGAAGTCTCGACCTCTCGCGACGATATTCTCCCACAATCTGGATTGCGATTCGTGGATTCCAAGCGAACTTCCGTCTGCTAATAAAGTGTCGTGTATTTCTGGGTTAAAATTCATTTCGTATATCGCGTGACCGAACTCGTGGATGGTACCAAAAAGGCACGCTGGAAGGAAGTTTTCCCAAATTCGAGTAGTTATCCTCACATCTATAGAAGAAAGCGATACCGTAAACGGATGAGCCGACTTGTCTTGGCGACCGATGTTAAAATCGTAATTCAGTTTCTTAAGCACCTCAACGCTGAACTTCCACTGCTTTTGGGCGTCGTAATGCATTTTAATAACATCTTGATTCGGTTTTTCGGTTGAACTCTCTATTTTACCGAGGATTCTTTTCAAGTGGGGCTTTAATTCGTTAAATACCTTTAAAATCCAATCGGATTTCGCGTCAGGTTCGAATTGATCTAATAATGTATCGTACCTTGTGGGACCAATGTCAATGAGATCGGCTTCTTTTTGTTTTAAAGACACAATTTTCTCCAAAACTGGCTGAAATGTTTTAAAATCGCTTTTAGCTCGGGCTTTTTCCCAAGTTTTGTGCCCTAATGTCGCAGTTTTCGCAAGTTCTTTTACCAAATCAATAGGGACTTTTACGGCTCTATCGTAATTTCGCTTGGCTTCCCTCAACATTGCTGATTCAACAATATCTAAATTGGCGACTCCTTCAGCGTTTTTTATTAGCCTTGCTGCTTTCTCTGAGACTAATTTCTTGTGGATGATTCCTTCAATAAGAGCCGTTTGTTCTGACCGCCCTTGACTTGAGCCCGGAGGCATATAAACCTGAGTATCCCAATCCAATAAATTAGCAACATACCTTAGTCTCGTTATGTCTGAAAAATATTCTGTTAATTCTTTAATGGGATTCATAATCCAAACCTTTAAACTCGTTTTAGTTCTTTAATCAACTAACTTTTATTAATTTTTAATCTACGAATATTATAAAGAGTACTATTCTAACTGATATGTGCGCTCAAAAATTAACTATATCTATGTGGGAATATTCTTGGCTCACGCGACGCTGGGGAGACGAGAACGAATTTAATGATTGGAATGTCGTGTTAGATGAAGCAGTGGATAGAGGCTATAATTGCTTGCGTATAGATCCATATCCACAACTCTTTCTTTCCGAAAAATCTACTCAAGAAATAAGAGCCTTACCAAAACACGCGTTTTGGGGTTGTCATTTTGATTCGCAAGTCAGCATAAAAAAGGATTTACGCGAGTTTATGACTTTGTGTAAGGAAAAAAATATAAAAGTTGGGCTCTCTGGCTGGTATGTGGCCGATAAGGAAGATTTATTTAAAAAAACTAAGAGTAAGGAAGTGATGGTCGACATGTGGGTGCTAGTTTTGAAGTTTCTCGAAGAACACAACTTACTTGAAATCGTCGACTGGGTAGACCCCGTTAACGAATGGCCGCTAAGCTACCCCGATCCCGCGAATAATATATTTTCTCTCGCGTTTAGACGTAAGAGTTTTATGAAAAGAACAAATGAATTTCTTGCGTTTGTCTTACGAAGTCTTAAAGATATTTATCCGGACTTAAAATATACGTTTTCATTTACTGTCGAACATTTTCCTAGAAAAAAGGAACGCGAAAAACTCGATTTAAGGGAATTTGATTTATTAGAAATCCACACTTGGCTAAGCAGTTGGTTTTGGTTTAGATATGCAATAAAACATAGATTATTTCAATACTCGCAGAACTTTCCATTCAAAATAAGCATAAAACGCTTTGCAAAACGCGCTAAAGATAAGTACTACGAACAGGAAGAAAAATGGTTAAATTACTTCAGAGAAGAAATGTTATCTCAGATCGATTGGGCAAACGAGCTTGGAGTCCCAATTTATAACACCGAGGGATATATTACTATTTTTTATCTAAACGCCCCTCCTGACTTAGGTTTTGATGTATGGGAATGGTATCGGGACGCGTCGCAACAATGCCATCAGATTGCTACAGAAATTGGATTTGACGGACTGTGCACGAGTAATTTTTCAGAACCCTATTTTGATTTGTGGAAAAAACCAGAGTGGCATAAAAAATTGAACGAATACTTTTTAAATTTTAAATAAATTAATAAAGAATAATGAAGGTAAAGCGCGAAAAAATAAATGACTTTAAATGTATAAGATGTGGAACATGTTGTAGGTATAAAAGCGTTGTACTTTTAGATTTTAAAATAGACGATTGGACTAAGATAATTCCTTTTATTAAAGAAAAATACAATGGTACCTTAACGGTAAAATGTGGATGTGGGTGTGGTGAAATTAATTCTTTCGAAATCTATTCAATTGAAACAATAAAAAATGCTTATAAAACTAAAAATGCGCTCTATTTAGCTTTAGATTCTGGGGAATGTCCATTTCTTAAAAAAGAAAGAGATGAAAAAGGAAGATTTACAGGCAAATATTTCTGTGAGATCTATGATATAAGACCAGAATTGTGTAGGATTTATCCATACAATCACGAAGATAAAACTTGCGTTAGATTTGAAAATTAGCGGGCTATGAGGGATTCGAACCCCCGACCTGCGGGTTAAGAGCCCGTTGCGCTACCTGGCTGCGCTAATAGCCCATTTGCTCCAATTCGAACGCAGCTGGAGGGATTTGAACCCCCGAGCGCTTACGCGCACTGGCTCTCAAGGCCAGCGTCTTACCACTAGGCTACAGCTGCATTTACTTAAAATTTAAAATAACTTAAATTTATTTCTCTTTCTAATTTCTATTGACAAACTAATAGAGTGGAATTCGCAAATTGCCGATAAGCTGCGGTGTAAAAAAACAGAAGTGAAAAAAAGATTGACTTATCTCCAAACAACTTCTCTTTGGTGGCCAGATTCTTGCCAACTCAAAGAAGTTCTCAATTTTGAGAACAAATCTAACTTTCCGAGTTGTTTGAGCCTTTCGTATATTTGAATCCATCCACATGGATTTTTATAGTCTCCAACTTCGCACTTCCCATCGATTTGCCCTCCACAAGGACCGTTTAATAAAGACTTCGCGCAGGTAGTTATGGGGCAAATCCCTCCAGTCTCGTTCAAAAGACAACTTCCACAACCGCGGCAACGCATATAAAAGCGACCAATGCGCTCCGTCATTCCCATGAACTCCGTGTTCGTACCTACATATACTGGGATGTGGGGATAGTTTTTAGATAACACTTCTGTTATCGATTGAGCACCCAAACCGCAAGCTAATGAGAGCAATGCGTCAGCTTCTTTGACGGAATCCTCGATCCTCCTCAAATCTACACGAGAGATCCTCATGTCGCAAGGTTCTTCGATCACAATCGTTGACAAAATTTCGAATCCCTCGTTGATCAATTTCTCAGCCATCGCTTTTGCTTCTTCAGTGCCTCCTGTTTGACATTTTGCAGCGCACATTCCGCACGAAACGAGCACTAATTTTTTGTGGCCGGAAAGAGCTTCCAATATCTCTTCGAAAGGCTTTTTTGTAGTAATTACAACTATTTTGTTTCAACTCGCAAATACTAGTTCAAGTGTTAAATATTAAAATTTGAATTAAAATTTAATATGTATCATTTATAATTAGTTTCACTCGTCTACTTTTCATTTAAAATTTCGCTTTTCTTTCCAATTTTTTGCTCGAGAAACGAATAAAAAAGCAAAACCATCAAACCTCCAAAAAACCAAATGAAAAAAGTATATAATGGCAGCCAATAAGGACCGGGCGCCCAGATTTCGGATCCTGCGGTATAATCACCGTTTGTTCCTATTATCGCGATTAAGAATAAATATAAAATCCTCCACGACATATCGAATTTCTCGTTTTTGAATAGTGGTTTAACCCAATTCAACAACTTAAAATCCAACTCTCTTATTTTTTGAGGAAAGGTAATTGTTATACCCGTTGCCGTTCCTATGAGGAAGAAGCTCATAACCATTTCAAGAGGTACTACTATTATTGGCGGAATTTGAGTTCCTCCTAAAGGATACCACCAATCTAAATAAACTGCGACCGTTTCTAAAATAAAATCGAGGATCATGTTGAAGACTCCAGTTAAAATCGAAATTTTCATGGTGTTTTCTGATGGTAAAAATAGCAACAATACCAAATTGAGAAGGAGTATATTTTGAAGAAAATCGCCCACTATTCTAAAATTCTCTACTGTTTTTATGTTTCCAAAAAGAATTAATACTATTCCTACCAACGACGAGATAATTCCTACGATTCGTAGTAATTTAAACTGTCCCATATAAGCGTTATTTCCCTTCCTGTTTTTTCTTTTTTTTACGCTTCGCTACCTTTTTTTGTTGTTCAACAATTACGTTGCTTATAAACTGAGTTGTTGAATACGCAGATTCCGCCTCCCCAAGCGAAACATCTTCTAATTCCTTCATGTCAGCTTCCTCCGACGAAAACTCCATCTCTCCCATAACATATTCTTTAGCACTTTTTTGATGCCTAGCTGTTCTCAACTCGGCTCTTTGTAAATAATAATGACTTGTCATGTGTAAAACCATCCCTCCATCGCCATAGTCGAATGTAATTACGATTGGAGCTTCGCCGTATTTTTCTCTCATCTCTCTACTCGTTACTAGCACCTTTACTTTCTTTTTGTCGATAATTTGAATTGGATAAGAGCTTCCCTCTAGCCACCAGATGGGATCCGCGTCCGCTTGAAATAAGCCCTCTAAAAACTTGTTGCTCTTGTCAACGACCTCAACTGCCACGCAATCGTCCCCGGTTGGTCTCTGATTATATTTAACAAACTCGGGAAATATTTTTTCGAGGACGTTCAGCAAACTCCAATCTGTTGTAAATAGAAATCCCCCTCTCTTCACGAAATCTTTAATTTTCCCTAATCCCTCTTCGTCAACATATCCCGGACAATTAATAATTAG
>JAHQWX010000267.1 GCA_029856375.1 Promethearchaeia archaeon
CGTGGAAATATACGGCGCTTTGGCAAACTGGCACAATCGCTTTCCTTGCTCTCCAGTGTAAATGGGAACTCCATCGTTGATCATACAATCGATAAAGTGCTGGGTGGAGTTAATAAAACTATAACGCCAATCCCGAGGCAAATCCTGCCCATGCGCTTGAACTTTTCCATTTACATAGGTCACAATTGGAGGAAACTGAGGAAAGCTAGATAACACATTCCCTCCAGATGTACATTGATTTATTTTCATTATGCCCTTTGTTCCTGTGATTTCTATAAACTCGTCGCAAGCGTAATAATTTGAGGGATAGTACATATTTAAAGCGCCGTTAAACTCCATAGTACCATATTTTGTAAAAGATTCACCTTCTTTTTTCGGATCTGTCTTGTATTTCCACATTATGAAAGCAGGTGCGTCCATTAGAGCGCGATCAAAATCAATCCAAGCGTAGACTTTCTCTACATCTTCATCCATGAGCCAGAGCGCCATCGAAAATTTATGAATACCATCATCGTAAACAATAGGACCACCACCGCATAATTCTGTGTTTACTCTCCATAAATAGGATTTTATATAGCTAAATTCCCAACCTGGACCAGCCCCCGATACATTCATGATTCTACAAGATAAGGGTTCGCCAATAATTCCATTATCCAATAATTCCTTGGCTTTCAAACAAGGGGGATAAAACCGAAAATTTTCAAATAACTTTAATTTTACTTTGTGCTTCTTACAAACCTCGATCATTTTATCACAATTTTGAATATTTTCAGCCAAGGGTTTTTGAACTGAAATTCCGGGTATTTTAGCTTTCGCGCAATATTCAGTCATTGGAGCGTGAAGGTGATGGGGCGTAAGAATTTCGACGATATCTAAATTTTCCTTATCGACCATCTCACGATAATCGTTATAATATTTTGTGGTAAGAAGCCCCCATTTTTTTGACTTTTTTCGAGCTAACTTTTCATCTGAATCGCACACTGCTACTACTTCTGCTTTATCTGAGTAAATATAACCAAGTATATTTAAGTCGCTAATCACTCCAGTGCCAATAAGACCGACTTTTAACATCTTAATTTTGGAAGGTTTAACTTTTCCTATATTTAAAAAAGTTTAATTTGATATTTTAATTATTCCATTTATCTGAAACGAGGGAAAAATTTGCTAGTAAAAGAAGGATTTAATTATAAAGCATTTCCAATATTTTTTTTAGCATTTTTCCGGGTTGCCAATGTTGTTATAATAGATTTAGCCTTTCCCTTATATTATGCTCAAATAAATGTAAATCCGGAGATTATTGGTATTATTCTCGCTGCAAGAGCATTTTCGTATTTATTTTCCCCAATTTTATTAAGAAATATTCCCAAAAAGATTGGAAAAAAGAATTGTCTCTTAATTTCGGGGACTGGTACGCTGATTATAACGATCGGATATGAAATATCCCTGAATCCTCTAGCGGGTTTATTTTTGCGTTTCGTTGATGGATTGCTATTAGGAATGTTTTGGCCTGTTTTAATGGGTTCAATTTCTTCGGTTTGTAATTTAGATGGAATGAGGGAGAACGATGAAAAAAAAGACAAAATTATGAGACGATATTCAATTTCGTGGAATTTCGGTGGAATTGTTAGTTATTTAATTGGAACTATAATGCTTTTTCTCATCGATGATCTTTATCTTATATTTCATATCGCATTGTTTTTCGCTATTCTGCAGTTTATTAGCTCTTTTCTTTACAAGGAACCAATGGAAAAAATAAATTTAGAAAAACCTGAAGTAAGCATTGAATATTCTAAGCCACCGCTATTAAGAGAAAATGTAAAGTTTCCCAAGTTTTTTCCCTTTTTCATAGTAATGGTGTATTCTTTTTTGTTAGGCGCAATTGGATTAATTTATCCACTGAAATCAGAGATGTTGCAATATGCAATATATACTAATTACTTGTTCTTTTTTATTAGAATGACGACTCAAACCATTTTGTTGTCGACAACAATGAAGTTATCCATAAACTTGATAAAAAAATTATTTCCGTATATATTAATTGCCACCAGCGTTAGTCTTTTGATAATGGGTTTGAATCAAAATCTAATTATCTTTGGAATCCTTTTTGGTATTAATGGTATTGTAATCTCATTCTTCTATTTATTCTCATTTAAAATAGTAATCTTTAGAGACATGGTGGAAAACACCTATAGAAACAGTACTTATTTTGAAGCATCCGTTGGATTATTTTTTTTCATCGGTCCAATAATTGGTGGGTTATTAGCAACAATTGATATAAATCTAGCATTTTACATATTATCAGTAACTAGTATTGGAACACTAATTGCTTATCTTATAATAAGAAATAAATTAAATAGTGATTAAATAGAATAAAAGAATTACAAATAACAAGGATTGAATTTAATGGCTGAAAATAGAATAGAAATAAATCCTTACGAAAATATTGAGGTTTTTTTCAAACAAGACGCGTTATTAGTGACTTTAGGGAAAGATGGTAAGCCAAATGTGATGACGCTCGCGTGGAAAACAATTGGTGAATTATGGCATTATCCTACTATTATCGTTGCAGTATCTCCGTCTCGATATAGTTTTAAACTATTAACCGAAGGAGTGAGAGAGTTTACCTTAAACATCCCATCAGATAAAATTAGGCACGCCATGGATATTGCTGGATCATATTCGGGAAGAAATACCGATAAATTTAAGCAAGCGAATTTAGAGAAAATCCCCGGAAAAAAAGTTAAAGTGCCTACTATTAAAGATTGCCTCTTAAGTTATGAGTGTAAAATAATCCACGAGACAGATTCGGGAAATAACGCTCCTCATCACCTGTTTGTGGGTGAAATCGTTGCTGCATACGCTTCGAAATAATTAACAAAAAGAAAAAAAAGAAAATAAAGATTATATACGATTACATACCTTTAAAATGCGGGGTATCCTTGATTTTTCTTGCGCCCTTACATACAGGACAAGTGCTACCATCGGCCAACTTCCCTCTTTGACAGTCGGGATTAGGACACTTAATTTTTCTGTTAAATGCCAGAATACCCTCCTTTGCGTCAAAACTTCCTTGGTTAAGCCCGAAGCCAAGTTGTTCCATCATTAGACCTAATTGCTCGTAGCGCGTACCAAATTTTACACATTTCTTGATAACAAACAAACTTGTGGTGGCAGCTTCCCCAAACCATTTTGCCTTTTCGGAAACTAATTTCTCAAATTCCTCGCCAGCAGGAGCGATGAAATTCGCTAATCCCCAGTCTACGGCAGTTTGACCGTCAATAGGGTCTCCCAGCATGGCGATTTGTAAAGCTCGCCCAACACCAACCCTTGCCGCTAATCTAGTGACTCCGCCGTTAGCTGGTAAAATTCCACGGTTGATTTCTGGTAATCCTAGTTTAGATCTATCCGATACGATTACTATATCACAGCATAATACTAATTCCAAACCCCCTCCTAACGCAAATCCGTCAACAGCCGCAATAATAGGTTTCGAGAATTGTTCGAGTTCGTCGTAATCGCGATGTCTCATCCTCATTGCTAAAGCCATGTGCCACCCAATGTTTGGTTTAAGATCTTTATGGAAAGCTGCAGCTAAATCGGCACCAGCGGAGAACGCTGGTTTCTTAGTAAAGTCTTTAGTCCCTCGTAGTACAACTGCTCTGATGCTTTGATCAGGTTCCATTATTCTTAAAGCTTGAGAAATTTCAGAAACTGTTTGCTCTGTTAAAGCATTTAGTCTATCCGGTCTATTAATTGAAATTACTGCGTAATTTCCATCTACGGTACCTTCACGAAGTACATTTCCTTGTTCGTCTTTTTTTGTAGGCCATTCAATTTTTATATGTTCGAAATTTTCAGCCATAATTATTTACCTTTTTCTAAATTAGATTATATTTTTTGATAATTAAAAATTCAATTTGGA
>JAHQWX010000268.1 GCA_029856375.1 Promethearchaeia archaeon
AGTTTATTTATCTCCATTAATGCATCTTCGGTCTTTTCTCTATCAGTTTTAATAAGATGATAGCCTTTTAGACCGTTTAAGCCATCAATCGTTCCATAAACTTCCCATTTCTTAATAACGGGAGGCACTCCTTTCGCAGCTAATTTATTAAACTTATTTGCGACTTCTAGCGCTTTGTGGGACGGATACCATACGGTTACCATTAATATCATTCATCTTGCACCTTTTCATTTATTGTCTTTTTAAAAATTAGGATAAATAATAGATAATAGATGAATTTTTCAACCTTTTAATTTTTACTTTTTTGTCACTAAATTAGAAATATCTAGTGGACTATAATTAAAATAGGCGAGCATTATTGTCTGAAGATATTTTATTCGAATTAAATATCGATCACATTAGAAAGGTCTTCAATAAATACACCAAAAAAGCGTTTCAAGCGCTTCCTAATATGGAAAAACCGCGTATACTTGATATTGGTTGTGGCTCGGGCGTTCCAACGATTCAACTGGCAAAATTATGCGATGGTGAAATTATCGGGATGGACAACGACCAATCTCTCTTGGACGAATTGGATAGAAAGATTAAAGACGAGGGCTTATCAGATCGAGTAAAGGCTATCAAAGGTTCCTTGTTTGAAATGGACTTCCCTAATGAGAGTTTTGACATAATTTGGGCTGAAGGTTCAATTGCATTAATTGGTTTTAAAAAAGGTCTTAAGGAATGGAAGCGCCTTCTTAAACCTAAGGGATTCTTAGTCGTCCACGACGATAATAAAAGATTGCCTAATAAGCTGAAAACTATCCCAAATTGCGGTTATTCGCTAATTAAGTATTTTTCGTTACCAGATGATGCTTGGTGGATGGATTATTATCAACCGCTCGGAGTTCGCTTAGACGAACTAAGAAAGAAATATAAAGAAAAACCCAAGGCTCTTAAAAACTTAGATATCTATCAAAAAGAGGTAAATATGGTCAAAAAGAATCCAAAAGCGTTCGGATCGGTATATTTTATTATGCAAAAAGAAAAATAATAGAATAAAAAATTAAATTTTAGTTAACTCGTAATTTATATTTCCTATTTTGTTTTTAATTGCAGCGTCAATCTGCATAGTAGGATCGACAACAGGATTTAAAGCATGAAATTTCTCGATTCCGCGAGCGATTGGGTCTGTCCAATTCCCTTTTGGATCTAAAAAAGTCAGACCGGGGGCATCAATTTCCGCGTCAAGACACGCTTTATCTATGGCAAGCGGATCATCTGAGCCAAAAATTCCAAGATCTGGACACACGGGCATGTTTACGCTAACCGCACAATCGCATATTAGCGTAACTTCTATAGCTATGTTAATATAACGTATCCTTTCCCTTCCATAAGCAGCTAATACACCTAAAGTGTTATCGATAAATTTTTCCGAAAAGACGTCATTTTCATCAAAAAAAGGCGATTTTACTGCTTTTTTGATGGGACAAACTTCAATACAACCTCCACATCCAATACAAAATGAAGGATCGATGTGCGCTCGTTCACCTTCGATTTTAATGGCATTAACGGGACAAGCTTTTATACATTCTTGATTGCATTTTGAGGGATCACATCTCCTAGTGTTTACCTTATACGATTCGCTATAATGTGCTAAAGCCTTTCCATGTTTATTAACACAGCCAATTCCTAGATTTTTCATCGCACCTCCCATCCCAGCTTGAGGATGGCCTTTAAACCGCGAAATTATAACTAACTTATCGTAATCAAAAAGCCCTGACGCAACGGGAACCTTTTTTAATTTAATCCCATCAATGTCAACCATTTTTCCATCAATACCGTTTTCGCCATCTATAAATCTAAACGGTGCACCGACTATATCTTCGCCAAATCCATGAAGATGTACAATTTTCAAGTGATCGTCTTTATTTCTTCTGCACTGGATAAAAATTCTATAATTATCAGAAATATCGCGATGCCTATGTGACATTCCTAATCCTTGCGTTTCAATAAGAGTCGGAATTCCTCCCTTTGATTTAATCGCGTTAATAACTTCGCGAACATAATCGTGTCGCAAATAACGCGTATTATGAGATTCTCCAATGTGTAGTTTTACACCCACTTTATCGCCCGGATTGATGTGATCTAAGACTTTTTCGCACATCATCCGAGTCTTTACCAGATTGTTTAATAACAAATCTGATACAGTATTTCTTAGGGATGGTACCTCGTGTGGAGGCGCCCAATACACTATCGATTTGCTTTCCATTTGGTTTCACCCATGAAAAATATAAATAGATTTAGAGAATAACTCTTATAATCGTTTCGTTTTAATTTAATTTAATAAAAATAAAATTAATAGTAAAAGAAGATTCTTATTATATTTCAAAATAGCTTTAAAAAATATTAAGGATAATTAACAATCATAGAAAACCCATTAATTTATTTTGTGGAGAGATTCATAGTGAAAGTAAAAGTTGTGACTTTTGGAGAAATTATGCTTAGACTTTCGCCTCCAGGTTTTAAGCGCTTTACTCAAACTAGGTCTTTTGATGCGATCTATGGGGGTGGAGAAGCAAATGTTGCCGTGTCTCTCGCAAATTTTGGAATTCCAGTAAATTATGTGACGAGATTACCGGAAAAAGAGTTGGGAGATGGGTGTATTCAATTTCTACGCCAATACGGTGTTGGTACTGATAAAATATTGAGAGGTGGCAACAGACTTGGAATATATTTTCTAGAAATTGGATCTACTCAACGGCCAAGCAAGGTTATTTACGATCGAGCGAACTCGGCAATTACTACTGCTCAATTGGGGATGTTTGATTGGGATGAAATTTTTGATGGAGCAGAATGGTTTCATTGGACAGGAATTACTCCGGCAATTGCTCAAAATTTAGCTGAAATTTGTCTTGAAGCAGCAAAAACTGCTAAAGACAAGGGGCTTACAGTTTCTTGCGACTTAAATTACCGAAGTAAACTATGGAACTATGGAAAAGAACCATCTGAAGTAATGTCTGAATTAGTGAAATATTCCGATGTTGCTATTGGCAACGAGGAAGACGCAGATAAAGTGTTTGGCATCAAAGCACCCGATACTGATGTTACTTCTGGAAAAGTAGACGCTCAAAAATACAAATATGTAGGCGAAGAATTAATGAAAAAATTTCCCAATCTGAAGTATGTAGCAATTACTTTACGTGGCTCCATTTCTGCAAGCCATAACACGTGGTCAGGCGTATTGTATGATGGTAATACGCTTTATTTAGGGCCACAATACGATGTCACTCACATTGTGGATCGAGTCGGAGGAGGAGATGCGTTTGCAGCTGGAATAATATATGGATATCTTTCGTATAAAAACGCGCCCCAAAAGTGGTTAAATTTCGCAATCGCCGCTTCTTGCTTAAAACACACCATTATCGGGGATTTTAATTTGGTATCAGTCGATGAGGTGTTAAAATTAATGGGTGGAGATACTTCTGGTAGAGTCTCCAGATAATGTAGTTTGAAATTATATTAGAAAAGGTGATAAAAATTAAAGCATATGATAAAATGATAATTACTGCTACAACCGCAAACTCCTGGATTTATCCGGATGTTAAAAATTGGCCTCAAAACGACGACGATTTGGTCGAGGATGTCGTCCAGTGCTACGAAGCTGGAGCCGCAATTGCCCATGTCCATTTACCGAGAGGGCGAGAGGTAGAATTGGTAAGAAGAATACGGGAAAGATGCGATGTAATAATCCAAGCCGGAATGTCGAGCCAGTCAATTCCGACAAGAGCGGGAGATTTTAAAGCAAAACCCGAGTTTATGTCAGTTATATTAAATCATCACGCTGAGCATTTCCCCGAAGCTATCTTCGATGTCATTCATCCTATTTCGGAACTTGAAGAATACTGTGTAAAATTCAAGGAATCAAATATCAAGCCAGAA
>JAHQWX010000008.1 GCA_029856375.1 Promethearchaeia archaeon
TTATTATAAGCACAACCATATGTTCTAATATGAAATTTATCTCTTATCAATAACTTCACGGACCAATATCTTATCGAATAAATTAATATTAATTTTCTAAAGAAATTTTTTTAAAGTTAAAAATGCTTCTGGGGGGATTTGAACCCCCGTCAGGAGGGTGAGAGCCTCCGATGCTTAGTCATTTTTTTTAATTTTGACCGGGCTACACTACAGAAGCTGAATTGATTTATTTTATTATGCTATCTTTCTTTAAAATATTAAAGTATTAGATTTAATTTTTTCTATTTTGTTATCTTCACACTCGATTTCTTTAACCTTTGAATGAAATTAACTTCAATTCATATTATGCATTTCAATTAATTATAATTCTTCTCCCTAATAATATTAAAATATTTAATTAACTATAAGATTATTTAAAAAAAATTTTAAATTTGGATCTAGATCCTTTTTGAATTTATTAGATAACAAAATTAATTACCTTTAGTTTTGATTAGTTCTCAGATAACATCAAACATATCTGCTAAAAAGAAAAAAAAATCACAATTTGGATTATTTATATTTGAAGTATTTGCCAAAGTTAAGTAGAAGGAACACTAGAAACAGGTGGTTGTTTATTCGTTATTTTCGCTTTCCTTCAAAAACGCTATTGTTTTAAGAATTTCGTCTTCTTCTAAGTTTTGGGCCCAATTTTTTAAATTCCTAATAAATTTTCCTTTAAGAAAAGAGTTATTAATTGAATTTTTTTCTTTAGGGATTATCATCTTATTTAACTTTTCAATCGAGTGTAAGAAATTTAAAATAGTTATCGAATAGGATTTCAAATTTTTAATTTGTTCTTCGTTTTCGATCTTACGCATAATCCATTTAATTTTGTCGATTAAAATATTTTCTAATCTATTATAAATTTCATTAAGACTGATTTTTTTAATCGAGTCACTGGAGCTCGACTTAATTGTGGATGCTTTTGCACCATTCGTTGAAATTTCTTCACCTTCTTTGACAACAACAACTTTTTTATTACATACAGGACAAAAAACATCATCTGTTTTATATTTAAATAAAGGAGAATTACAAGCTGGGCATGCCAAATTTAACATAGTTGCCCCTTTCCTCAATAATTCTGCCATTTTCTTGTAATCTTCGTCCTCGAGCATATTTTCGAGAATCTCCATTTGAATTATTGGGAGTTAAATCGACTCAATTCTCTCTCTTAATTTGAATAAATTTACGATATAACCTGCAATTCTGTTTCTTAAATGTTTTGAGTCAATTTCCGCGTATTTATTTAACAGCTCTTTATTTGTATCAAAATCTGATGTAAAAATGTTGGGATATTTCTCGATCAATTCTTTTGAAATTTTCTTTATTAAAACAGTTCTAATCTTTCCCATTTCTATGTGAGTCCTTTAATTTAAATTTTGATTTGATAATTGTTTTATAAATCTTAAATTTTTTGTTTTTACCAATAACAAATAATAAATCAAATCAGATCTGATTTAAATAATACATTATTTGTTGCATTTAGATGATAAATGAAGGGCATACCCACCCTTTTGTACTAATTTTTGTCGCCAAAAATTAGTTTCGGATATCAAACTAATTCGGCATACCTAAAGTTCAAATCCAAAATATCATCACTTTTATTTTGCCTTTCTCCAAGACTTTTAATCGTTTCAACAATTCCCAATTACATTTTTCTTTGAATTTTCAAGTCATTAAATTAAATAATAGGGCTGTTCCGTTTCTATATTTTAAGATATTTCTATCTGAATTTAAATCTTGTTTGGATACGAGGGGTGAAGTTCCTCATTGCGAAGCAACGTTAATCCGAGCTCTTCATTTATCATCAAATTTATTTAAGGAATTATTATGTTTTAAACTTTGATGCTTTTCTTGTTTATTTAGATCTCCTTTCAAGTAGAAAAAAGATTCGTTGAATAATGTAAATGAGATTATATAAGACTTTTAATTTCTGTGAAAGTCTCCTCTCTTAATCTCTCAACATCTTGCAGCTTTATTTCGTCTGCTTGTTTTACGGGAATTTTTAAATTAACTACTGAATTGATTGCTTTAACATCTTCTGCTGAGATGGGGAATTCAACCCCTAAACCCTTTACAATTAAATCAACCTTTATTGGGAAGAATTGAATTTTAATACTTCGTACAACTCCCACCTTCCTAGCATAAGAATCAATTACTTCTAAGCCGATAACATTTCCTGGAACTGCTAATTCGTATAATTCCGATTCAATTGTGGGATTAATGATTTTTTCTATTTTCATAAACAGTCATTTTTAGGATAAATTGTTACACAAAAAAAATAATATAATATGTGGGTATTTTGAACCCAGTAAAATCTCAACATTCATATATTTTCACTTCGACAGAATTCTGAAATTAATACAATAATAGAATAGAAGAAATCAGCAATATCGATTCATCAGATTTTTTCTGGATTTTAATCAATATACTTTGTCGTTATTATCTCTTTTATATAATTTAATAATAAACCTAAACTCTGTTTATCATTATTAATGTGCTTCTTTTTTTATTATATATTTAGTGAGGTGGGAATATATATCTCAAAACTTTATTGAAGATCAAATTAGAAAACCCAATTTATTTCTAGATGAGACTAAGTTGGATATTAATTATGTACCAGAAGAACTACCTCACAGAGATAAAGAGTTAATTGCACTCTCGCAACTATTTTTAATTCTATTAACACAACCAAATCTAATTTCAAGGAGGGTTCTAATTACCGGGATTATTGGAGTAGGAAAAACAGTAACGGTTAAATATTTCGGTCGAATGATCCTTGAAGCAGCTGAGAAAAGAGAAATTAAAATTAGATATCTACATATTAATTGCAGAAAAGAAAGAACGGGATATAAAGTCTTAATAAAAATCATGAAATCTTTTGAAAACAATTTCCCAAATCGAGGGCTCTCCCATCAAGACATTATAGATGTACTGTGTGACATGTTAAATCGAAATAACCTGCATTTGGTCCTAGTTTTGGATGAGCTTAATTACCTAATTGGGAAAAATGACGATTTAATTTATACATTAACAAGAATTAACGATGAATCATTTAATACCGCTCAAAGGTTATCATTAATTGGGATTGTTCGAAATATTTCGTGCCTAAATAATTTAGATGAAAGTACTTTAAGTACCCTCCAAAGAAATATAATTTCCTTTGAAAAATATGATAAAAAGCAAATTCGTGACATCTTACGCTCTAGAGCAAAAGTGTCCTTAAAACCTAGAGTTTTTAATAGCGCAATTTTAGAAATGATTGCGGAAATTGTTCAAAAAAAAGGTGATATGAGAAAATCATTAGAATTGCTCTGGAGCTCAACAAAAATTGCTGAGGCAAAAGAATTAAAAGCCATCACTCCGGAATGTGTCAGGTTAGCCAATAACCAGATTATACCGAGTAATTCGTTGGGATTCTTAAAGTCAATAAAAACTCACAAATTAGTCTTAATCGCTTCAATCTTAAATATTTTAAAAAAACCAGATACCTTTAATACAGATATCTCAACTATTCAAGACGAATACTCGCATTTTTGTGAAAATATTGGCTCTCCTCCTCGCTCCTATTCTCAAATTATGAATTATCTTCATGAATTACAAAATTATGGAATAATTTCAATAAAAATTAATAGTAGAAACATAAAAGGAAGAAAATCTCAAATTAGTATTAATGATTATTCAATAAAGGAACTTGAAACCTCATTAATCTCAATTCTAAAAGGACGAGGAATCTACATATGAGAGATAAAGTCGAGAGTAAATATTCTATTGAAGAACTCTTCTGCTCAAAAGGACGAACTAAAATAATAAAAACATTAGCGTTAAATAAGGAATTAAATATATCAAAAATTATTAAAAATACAAATTTGAACCACTCCAATGTAATGAACCATTTAAGATTTTTGATTAAAATAAATTTAATTCAAGAAAAAAATTTTGGACGCATAAAAATCTACAGATTCAGAGAAGAAGATTTAAAAGCTCATTGTATTAAGAAAATGATTGAATTAATAGAGGATATAGATTAGTTGCATAAGTCTTCTAAAATTAGTTTTAAAAATTGTGTTTGGTTATTATTACTCTATTTATATTAAAAAAAGGAATGTATGGTTTTATTTTCATTTTAATCATATCTATATATTACTCAATTTTGGATTTTTTTATCAGGAAAATTCCGAATAAAAATTTTATAGTTTTTTTCTCTTTAGGAATATTAAACCTTATTATATCTTCTGTTCTCTCAAATTTTTCGAAATTCTTTCTTTTAATTCTATTTCTATTGAATTTTTTCACACTGTTTCTCTCCTGCTTAGTATTGTTTTGGATAAGATTTATTGGAGGCGGAGACTCAAAATATATTTTTCTTCTCTTCCTCCTTCATTTTGGTTTCTTCTTTGAAATATTAAATTTATTCAATTTCTTTTTTTTTCTCTTTCTCTTTAATTTTCTGTTTTCATTCTTAAATTACTTAATTAATCAAGTTATACACTCAAATAAATTCGATAAAGTATTTTTAATTCTGAAAATCAATAAAATTTCGATTAAATTCTATTATAAATTGTGTTTCCGGATTATTCCATTGAAGTTGTTAATTCACTACGATAAAATTAGGTTTGAGATAAAAAGATTCTTAATTTTCTACGATTTCGATGGAGGTTATTGTTTTTATTTAGCACAATATAGATTTCCAGCAATATTTTTGTGCTTTTTAAGTTACATTTCAAATTTGATTTTTTAGTCTTTTAAATAGATCTTATTAGATTAAATAGCATGTCTTTAGAGAAAAAAACTTTAGAAAAAGCCCTTAAATTTATTTCTGACATCGAATTAGATGAATCGGAACAAAAAATCATTTTTAATAAGGTTAAAGATAAAATCTCAGCGCTAAGAGACACAGATCTTTTGAGGAAAATTGAAGATCTAAGTTTATTACCAGCAGATCTCTCTTTTAACAAGTTATTTAGCTTGATTTTAGAAAAAATAGACATTAATCAGCTAAATAAAATATTGAAAATTTTTCTAAACGATGAGGATCTCATAAATTATTTACAAGATCTTCTTTTGGAAAAATTAATATAAATACACTGGGTTTTACATACCTTTGAAACTCTTAATTTTTGGTCTCTTCTTATAAATAATAAAAACAAAGATATTTTTATGTCATGGTTATTAGATATATTTCTCGTTGTTGGCGCTTATATATATGTTATTCTTGTAATTTTAATTCCAAAATACCTTAAAGAAAAAGAAAAAATATCTGGTTTTACTGCGCGTAAAATAATCCATTTGTTAGCAGGATTATCAATCTTTATTACCCCCTTTTTAGAATTTTATTGGTATGCCGTAATAATCTCGGGATCGTTGATGATTTTAGTTTTCTTTAGTTCGAAAGAGAGTAAAATTAAACCACTAAAAGAATTATACGAAGCAATAAGCGAAGAGGCAGAAGAAAAAGTTGGGTATTTACAAGGCCCCTTTAATTATTGCCTTTCGGTTTTTCTTCTCATGCTCGTCTTTTCGATTATTGCCACTTTTGGTCTTAAATTATTTTATTTTCCAATAGCGGGAATCTTGATAATGATTGTTTCAGATACTTTAGCGAGCGTTATTGGAAAAAGATATGGAAGAATTAAGATAAAATTAAAATGGACAAATACGGAAAGAACAATTATCGGTTCACTCACTCTTTTCGCTTCTGCTTTCGCTTTATCTTACCTCTCGTATTGGTTATTTGGATTCGTGCTTATAATGGATCAAGTAACGATTACTATTGAAGAAGTACTTATTTTTTCGTTATTGACAAGCGTTATCGCGACTATTACAGAATTACTTTCACCAAGTACTTATGACGATTTAACAGTGCCAATACTCACTACTATCGTTATATTTATTTTTTCCATATTCATTTAACTTAGTTTAACAACATAAGTTTAAATTAAAAATCAGCCATTTTAAGATTAGACTAGTTTGAATTTTTATATATATCAAATAGTAATTCATAAGGGAAATTAATGGAAATAGAGAAGAAAAGAGAGACTATTTGGAAAATAAAACAAAGAGATCACGATAGTCTAGTTGAGTTAATATCCGTAGAAGAGTCCGGAGAAGTAAATATAATCAAATTTATGTTAAAAAAGTCTAACGATTCAATTTGTGTTGAGATGAATAAAAGCGAATTTAATAATTTACTTTCAGTTTTATCAGCTTTTAAAGATGTAGTTTTTGGAGCGGAAATGGAAGCATTACAGTCTAGTTTTAAGGAAGTAGAAGAAATACAAACACAAGATTTTGAAGAAACTGGATCATCTTCAGAGGAAATTTATAATAGTGAAGTTTTAACGGAAAAAGAGGATATTGTGGTAGAAAATGAAGTCGCTGAAGAAGAAAAATATGAACAAAGTGAAGTTATCCCAGAAAATGAAGATATTGCAGCAGAAAACGATATCCCTGAAGAAGAAAAATTTGAAGAAGAAGAGGAATTATATCCCGAAGAAGAATTAAATCCTAAAGAATGGGATCCCTGGTAAAAAGTGATCTTCACCTCGAAATTAAATTTTGAACCTTTATGTCAAACCTACTTTCTTACCACCCGACACCAATAAGCGTAAACCATTTGATTTACGACTGCTCCATCCCTGGCCTGGTCGATTTCGTCATTAATTGATTGAATTTCTCTTACAAGAAATACTTCAAAAATGATCTACCTAATTGGGCGAATGGGTCATGGAAATTTAAGATAAGCATAAAGGCCATTTTTAATCCCTTAGATCAATTCTCAGTCCGTTATAGAGCGTTTACGGTCCACCCAGTAAAGGGCTTCAGGAAGTGCCCTAGGTTCCCACGATCAATATTAATATTTTTTAAACAAATATAAAGCTTATTACAGAAAGAATGAAATTAAATATAATACTAAAAGTGTTCTAAAGTCATATTTCCTTCTTCTCAATGTTGAAAATACAGAATTCCTTTTCTGGATCATCAATTATGCATTCTTTTTCTGAAACAGTGGCCCGATATAAAGCGAATTCGCCAAAACCCGAGAAAACTCCAGATAAAAAGTAACATACATATTTAAAATTGTTTTCAAGAGAAGATGAGATATTTTGAGATAATTTTATTACTATTTTATCTTCCGAAACTTCTTGAGATTCGAGTTTTCCCCATCCCATATTACTAAACATTTCGCAAAATAATGTGGTTAATTCTTTAAGGGTTTTTGGTTTTAAGACTTCTTCCCAATTTTCTATTAAAACTCTCCCCATCTTTTTTCCAAGCCAAACCAATATTGGCTTTACTCCCTCTCCATATATTGACGATAATAGATTGATTATCTGAGGGGGGAAAAACACAAATCTTTGGTTAAATAATTTATATATTCCTTCAGAATATTCCAAACCCTTGAGTTTTAAATCCTTCATCTTTCTAACACAAAATTTTGTTTTACAAAAATATTTTGATTTTTATTTTGTTTATATCGGTTTAAGAATTTTTATGTTATTTTCTTTATTAGCCATTTTATATTTATATTAGTTTTTATAATTATTTGATTATTTTCTTGTGTGTTCGATTTTAGCGCGATGTTAATAATAATATTATTGATTTTGCTAATTATAACCTTTATTTTCTCTATATTCTCTACGAGTATTGAGATAATGTTTTATTTTCTCATATATATAATTATAACTATTATCTTAAATATCGTAATTCTACAGAATTATTTCAAAATAAATATAACTAATCAGTTTAATGACTCAAAATCTTTAAGTTTTTTCAGTCTTTTAACATCTATCTCGCCAATTTTTGAAATTTTTATTGGAATTTTCCTATTAATTCAAATATTCTACATTTTTATGAATTAATCTCATTCTTTATATAATATTAGAGCTGAAGGTGAAGGTGATAATGAAGATAAAGGAAAAAATTATATTTGAGAAAACGACAATAATTCGTTTTGGTTCAATGCGAATAATTTTTGAGAAAAAATAAACACTTATTAAGTTACTTGTGAAGAACGAGCAAAAAATTATCGCGACATCTATTACATTGAAAGTAAAAAATAAAAAAATAGAGTCATAAAAATCTCCCTTATTAATAAGATTTAAATAATAAAAGAAAGCAGGAAAAGTGCCAGAAATTATTCCGAGAATGAGCGGTAATAGAAAAATAAAGACGATGCTTTTGAATTTCTCACCTCTAATGATGATTCTTTTTTGTGCTTCTAATTTTTGGTGTTTTCTAATTATCTCCAGAAGCTCCCAAATCGTGTGTGCCGTGTGAAAAGTGTCTTCCATAACCATTTTTATTAATACATTTAATATTAAACGGCATCGAGGTGAAATTAGAGCATTTTTCAATCTTTTAAATGTTTCCTCTAAGGAAATCGAATTTTTTATTAATAAAGAAATTGACTGTTCAATATTACTTTGAAAAAATTTACTTGCATCTTTATAGGAAATATATAGAGCATATTCTGGAGATTTCTTCCTTGACAAGATTATTGCAAAATTCTTAATAAAAGATAAAAAATGATTAAATTCTTTTCGCTCAATTCTGGATTCACTACTTAAAATGCCAATTAGTTTCAAATTCTCGTGTAATAGCTTCGTCGATAAATAGTTAATTACAACAAAAAATATTGGGACAATTAATATCAAAAAGAACGATCTAAAAGCTTGAAAAATTATTAGAAAGCAAGTACCTATTGGTAGAAATAATCCAATAAAAAATATTAAACTTAGCTTGGATTCAATACTTTTTGTGAAAGTTTCATATAGATTTTCAGAATAAGAAAAGTCATTAATTTTTAACAAGTTTGAATTCTCAAAATTGTCAATAATCAAGTCTCTAAGAAATTTCACGAAATCTTTTGAAGCAATATCAATTTTCTCTAATTCTTCTTCCGGATTATTACCATACTGGACTCTTCTTAAAATGCTTTTAAAAGAATCTGAAATAGGAAAATTATAATTTGAAACCGATTCAATCAAATTTAAACATTTATCTGATGTTCGAGTAAAAAACGAATTTATGAGCGAAAAATCTAAAATTATTAATTTTAAATAAGCATTAATGTTAATTTCTTCAGTTTTTAATTTATTATACAAGTAACTATTGAACTTATAAGCGATTATCGTAGAAAACATAATAGAAATCAGAAGACAAATCTGTATATTGAAACTCATATCTAAATGCGAGAGATTATCTATAATAATGAAATCAAATAAAAAGAAAAAAGGTACTGCGACAGAAAATGTCAGGAAAGTAGCTTTATTAATATCAGAAATCAGTAAGTTATATCTATTAAAAATCATATTTGAATAAAATGGTTTAAATTTTTTAAATCCAATTTGTGGGAGCTTGATATTTCTGAAGAGCCGAGTAAATTTAATATAAAATTTAAAAAAGCTAATAATTTCTCCCCTAACATCACACAAAATTGATATAAACTAAATCTGATTTGATATAAATAGTAAGAATGTGATATCCGGGCTTTTTAAAATTAATTTCAAAGAAACACTGAGAAAATTTAAAAATATATTCGTACCAAGAATTGTCTAACTCAAAAGAATATTTAATTTCCATACCAGAAGTAATTATACTAAAATTTTCTGGAATTTCTATAGGAGTGCTAAAGTTTAGGGAAGGATTTTCAATAGTTTTATTAATTCCAGAATTAATAATTGAAATACACATCATTTTTTTTTGGAGCGCTCCCTCTTCTTTAATTGTTTCTAATAACTCAAAAAACGGAGCTGAAATTGATAAGAATAAAATTAATATTGCAACCCCAAAGCCTATCATAAGGCATTTTTCTAAAATTTCAGTCATTTCAACTATTAATAAAAATAGCGCAATTTAAACTCCGTTAATTTTATTTTTTAAATCCTTCTAAAAAATCAATTAATTCTTCATATCTTTTGTTTAAACTCAAAAACCCAACTATATGAAACATCGAAGCCATTTCCTTTAAATTAAGATTTTGGTCTTTACAAAATAGATTAAATATCTCAATAAAAGTTTCAATTAAAAAATTAAAATCCTCCTTTGTAAAATCCTCATATTTTAAAATTCTAGAAATTGTCTTTGTTTGAAACAATTCTTTTTTTTTAATCCAATTATTAGTTCTTGGAACATACTCAAAAATATTTTCAACCATTATTCCGTTTGTGTTGTTTATTTCAGAAATTGAAACGACTTTTCTTCCGTTTACTAATTTTTTCATTAAGATTATCAAATCCAGATCGTTAAAACATGTTTCATCAATTTTAAAGTGATAAAGAAAACGATTGATTAAGCTTAATATATCTCTCGAGTGGATAGTCTGAAATCCTCTCAACCCAGCACTCATACAATGAAACATTGCTTTACACTCCTCTTCTGTAAGGATTTCTCCTAAAAAAATAATATCAGGACTTCTATGTAATAAGGTCTGAATTAGATTACTTTTTTTAAATGGAGCGTCCTCTAAATTTTCTAGTGACTGTGATTTATATTTCACTTGGTGTTTCTCATAACTTAATTCATCTAATGATTCAACCGCATTTTCAACATAAATTTTACGAAATTCTTTTGGAGTAATCAAATCTAATGCATTAATAAGCGTTGTTTTACCTGTGTCAGTTTCGCCCGTGACTGTAATATTGATTCTTTTTAGAACGCAAAAATATAAAAATGCACAAATTTCTGGAGAAATTGATTGAAAACGCAATAGATCTAGAAGTGTTAATACATTTTTATTTAATTTTCGAATATCCAAACAAAATTCGTTAAGTTGAAGCGGATCAACATCAACCGAGAATCGACAATGAAAAATCTCATTTTTAATAACCGTTTTTATACTTGGATGAATAATATCAAGCCGTTCTTTACTATATACTCTAAGAAAAGTCTTTATTCTATTAATATCTTCTGAGTATAGTCTAATCTTCGTTCTACAACGTCCAAAAGTTTGGTGATTCAAGTAAATATTGTCTTTAGGCTGATCTAAAAAAATTTCTTCGATATAATCATCGATTAAAAAGGGAAATAGCTTTTTAACATTTAAAATTTTTATAACTGAGAAATAGCTTAATTTAATATGTGTTTTATCCGAGATATAAGGAACATTTCTTTTCAAATATACTGAAGCATGGGTTTTAAGAAAATTGAATAAATCTTGAAAAGAATATAATTTGTTCATTTCTAATGATTTTAAATATGAACAAACCTTTCCAGCGATCTCCTTATAATACTCTACTTTCTCCGCGTATTCGTAGTTTTCTTCGACTTCGTAAATCATTTCAGCTTGAAATTCCTTTTTATAAATGGAAACTTGATATAAATCATTAGGACCAATGAAGTACTTTTTTAATAATAAAAACTGAAAGTTCCTACTTTTTCGGCGGCTCTTTTTGATTAGTTTATTGTTATCTTTAGAGGTATCCAAAAATTCCCCTCTATGGTCGTTCACCTTCTCACTTATCAGGTTTTTAATTAAACTAAATGACTTGAATTTTTGTAGAATTGTGTTTAAGTATTTAATTAAAGAAGAAAAGCAGTTTTGACATATTGAAATCTTTATTTTGTTATTTTGTATTAGCTCATAAGTTTTTTTTAATTCACTAAAGAATGAAATTGGATCAACATTTCTTAGGTCAAGATTAAGAAAATTTAAAAAGTTAGAATATCTGCAATTATCGGTTTTGAAATATTTGCATTTCTTGTGTAGTTCTTTTTTTATTGATTTGAGTTTTGTGTTTACAAATTTAAAATTGTGGATATATTCAATAAACCAAGATATTTGAACAGATTCTAAAATTTTTTCATCTCGTTCATTTATAATTGCAACTATTTCATCCTTTTGAAATTTTTGAAGAAAAACCACCAAACAAATTCTACAATTTGAATTTAAAATAATTATGGTCTCTTTTAATTCGCGAAATTTACATTTTTGGCAATTAATTTTAAGAATCCATTTATTTGATCCCTTTATATCCGAATACTCTGGAATTAAGACGTAATCACTTACAGGATCAGGCATATATTTTTCTTTAATAAAAAGAATAAAAATGTCGATTTTTTTAGGAGTTTTTATATTTTATTTAAAAGAATATGTGATAAAAAATGAAAAAGATATTCAGAAAACTAATATTGCGGAAATTAAAAGAGTTTTTAAAGGATAATAGTGCGGGCTCTCTGCTAGAATATGGATTACTTATAGGCTTTAGTATTTTCATTTTTATATTAATTATTGCAATTGTTACACAAATCTTCGAATGGACGGGTGGGCAGATCTCAGAATTATTTGGAGTAATTGGGTAGTTTGAGGTGCACTTTTAATCCCACAAACTCAAAAATCCTTTAAGCTAGATGAAAAAATTCTTAATGATTTAATTGAAAAAATAAATAACAAAATTAATAATAAACGAAAAGTAATGTATTGCGATATAATAAACCAGATAATTCGGTTAAAATTAGCTGGGGATCCCTACAACAAGATTTTATTGTGGTGCAATTATAATATACGATTAGGAAATGAATACTTAGACGAATAAATTCGTTAATTTATATAAATCAACCATAACTCAATTGAGTTTTCAGATTCTCTTAATTGAAAAATCAGAAGCATCGGATTTTTTTAATTTAATCATTTTTCTCAATGAATTTTACTTTAAAAGTATAGATTTTAGCAAATATTTAAAAAATGAGAAATATTTTTTAATAAATATCTAGATATAATGATTATTGATAAAAATATTAATATTAAAGAATAAATTTATGTAATTTAACAATTAATTATTAATATTCTAAGAAAACCTTCGTTTCTGGCAGAATCTTTATGGTGAGATTTACAGCAGATCATCGAGTTTATATAAAAATTTTATATTGGGGAATGGGGGGCTCTGGTAAGACCACCATTGTAGATACATTATTTCGACTTACGAACGAACAGAATTTAGAGATAGAACCCTCTGGAAATCTTACTAAAATCGCTATGGCGAGCGGCTCGACGCTTTATTTTGATAGAGGGATTTTTCAATCAAAAAAAACGAGAAAAGTGTTCTATCATGTATACACAGTTGCAGGACAAAGTAGATTTTCACCATTAAGAAAAAAGATTTATAAGGGTACCGATGGAGTAATATTTGTAGTAGATGCACAAACTCATCTTTTTGAAGATAATATTGAATCTTTAAAAGAGTTAAAAAAAGTAGCAAAAGGTGATTTAATTAAAGAAACACCTATTCTCATTATGTTAAACAAGAAAGATCTGACAGAAACTATTAATGGTAGCGAGTTTGAACAAATTTTAAGAGATGAAGGTTTATGGTACGATCCTCCTCATCGATTGGCTATTTGGAATCCAATTATTTACGAATCATGTGCATTATATAATAAACAAAAAAATATATATCGCTCGTTTAACGAGTGCGCCAGAAGAACAGGTATATATCAAATTTATGGAAATGGAACTGCACCCGTTAACGACGATTTTTTGAAAAATGAAAAGAAAGTTAAGGAGTCATAGAAAGAATTACAATAGATTTTTATAAAAGAACGAATTACTTCTTAAAAAAAATGGTGTCGTTTAAAATGAAAACTTTTGATAATATAAATTACTCGAAAAAAGTTCTCACTTTAGAACGATTGCTATTACCTCTTTTGAGTTTATTAACACTCCTCTTATTATAAAGGCTACCTTGTCTCCTAAAAAACGCACTTCGTTTCTTTGGGCAAGGTTAGCATTTGAGAAAATAAAAATAAATTAGTGAATGTAAAATGATGCAAAGGAATAAAAGCGAAATTAATGTTTCGGATATGATGGAAGAAATACGAGGAACATTAAATTTACCAGAAAAAGCTTATTTTTTTGATACTACCCTTCGTGATGGAGAACAAACACCGGGTATTAGCTTTAGGCATGAAGAAAAATTATCAATTTCATATGCTCTGGATGAATTGGGTGTGGATGTAATTGAAGCAGGATTTCCTATCGTGTCTCAGGGAGATTTCGAAGCTTGTAGAGATATTTCGAAATTAGGTTTAGATATGGAAGTAATTGGACTAGCTCGAATGAAAAAATTGGATATTGATAAAGTAATTGAAGCTGATATGGATAGTATTCATGTATTTATCGCTACCTCTGATATTCATATGAAATCAAAATTGCAAATGACTCGGGAGCAAGTTTTAGAAGAAATCGCGGAAATGGTCTCATATGCGAAAAACAGTTATTCGACGATATTGTTCTCTGCTGAAGATGCAACACGATCAGACTTAGATTTCTTAATTAAAGCGAATAAAGTTGCTGTTGAAAATGGGGCTACAAGAGTAAATATTCCCGATACTGTGGGAACAATCACGCCCCAAGCTTTCGGATATATTGTTAAAAATATTTATGAAGCGTTACCAAAAACAATTAGAATAGCAGCTCATTGTCATAATGATTTTGGATTAGCCGTTGCAAACACTATTGCTGGATTTGAAAATGGTGCTTCAGAAGCCCAAACAACAATAATGGGTTTAGGGGAACGTGCAGGAAATGCATCTTTTGAAGAGACTGCGATGTCTCTATACGCGTTATATCAAATCCCAATGAATATTAAAACTAGAAGAATCTTTCCAACGGCAAAATTAATTGAGAGCTATTGCGGCGGCAAAATTAAAATTGGTCGATTGCAACCTCTTATTGGACAGAATGCATTTGCTCACGAATCAGGCATTCATGCTCATGCAATGATAAAAGATGCTCGCGCATACGAACCAATTACGCCTGAGTTGATAGGAATTAAGCGTTCAGATAATGTTCAAGAAATTATACAACGCTCAATTAAGCTCGGAAAACATACTGGGGGGCATGCTTTGAAAGCAAAATTAGAAGATTTAGGAATAACAACAACAGATGAGCAATTTCAAAAAGTAATTCAACATGTAAAAAATTTCGGAGATAAAGGACACGAAGTTTTAGAAGAAGATTTCTTAGCTATTGTAAAAGATGTATTAGGAGAGCTTCCACCAGAAGAGCAATTTGTCATTCTTGAAGAATTAACCGTTTTAACAGGATCCGTAACGCCGACTTCTACAGTACGCTTAAAAATTAAAGATAATGGAAATTATGTCGAAAAATTGGCATCATCCACGGGTGTTGGCCCCGTTGATGCATCAGTTAAAGCAATTGTAAAATGCTTTGAACCTATGAGTAAGGTTAAACTATTAAATTACAATATTGACGCAGTTACAGGAGGAACTGAAGCATTAGGGCATGTTTCAATAGAATTAATGGATATTGAAACAAATTTTATAGTAAATTCTAACGCAACACATGAAGATATAGTCATGAGCTCGGTATTAGCCTTATTAAAAGGACTTAATCGAGTTATGAAATATAAAAATCAATGATTCTACTTTCTTTAAATGATTATTAGTATTTCTTGCTCTTTGTTTGCTATAGATAGATAAAAAATAATTCTCAGCGTAACTATTAACGCATCACACAAGATTTAATGTCAGCCTTGTCTAGTCTCATCATAGAATTATTGAGAATTTTTAG
>JAHQWX010000269.1 GCA_029856375.1 Promethearchaeia archaeon
AAAGAGCGTAGAAATTAATGAGCGTAAATTTAGTATCTGTGTGTGGATTATTTTGTGGAGATTGCGAGTATTTTAAAAAACAATGCCAAGGATGTGGATTTCAGAAAGGTAAGCCATTTTGGACATCTCAAATGGAAATAGAATGTTGTCCTTTGTTCGATTGTTGTATCAATAAGAAAAAGATCGAACATTGCGGCTTATGTGATGAATTACCATGTGAAACATTTAAAAACTTTTACGATCCTTCTCTTAGTCCAGAAGAGGCAGAAGAATCTGTTTTAACGCGGGAAAATGAACTCATTCAAAGAAAAAATATTGGAACCGAAAAATGGGTTCAACAGAAAAATAGTCGCGATAAACAATCCTAACACCAGAGAAAATAATGAATTTTTTTTATTTCTAAATTTTTAAATAGAGCTCAATGAAATGTAATTCACCTTCAAGTACACTTCTGATCACTGGATTTTACATCTATTTATTTTTTTAACTTTAAATATTCTAAGGTTGTAATTTAATTAGTAAATGATAAGTGCTGATTATGATTGACGGGAAATTGAACGATTACATGTTTAAATTTATTGAAGATGTGTGCAACGATATCGGTCCGCGGGAATCCGGCACGGAACAGGAATTACTCGCGGGAAATATGATCGAGGAGGAGATGAAGAAATTTTGCGACGAAACGCACCAAGAGGAATATATTAGTAGCCCACATGCCTTTCTAGGATTTATTAGCTTTTCCGCCCTGTTTGCAATAATTTCCGTTGTTCTATTTTGGATATCCCTTTCCATCGACCTCGGGTGGATTAGCGTCGATAGGATAGTAAGTCTGATTTTATTGATTATAATCGCGATTTTGATGACATGGGCGGTCAGTTACTTGATTTTAGAGGTCGTGCGGTATTACGAAGCGTTCGATTTTATGTTTGCGAAAAAGACATCCAAGAATGTAGTCGGAACGATCGAACCATCGGGCGAAGTGAAGCACACATTGATTTTTTCTGGTCATCACGACTCCCAGTTTCAATTTAACTTGTTCTTTTACTTAAAGAGAGTTGGTCAGTATTTGATCACTATCGGGCTCCTCTTAATAATAATTGCATACATATTTTCAATTCTTAAACTCGTGTTCTTTTTCGTTCCAATAAATTCGAACGCGTTCTTCTTCGGTTTTGGAATATTTTTCTTGTGTCTCGTGCCAGTCGCGGCCCTATTTCTATTTTTTATCACATACAAACCAGTACAAGGAGCATTCGATAATTTATCCGGCGTTGCAATCGTTCTGGGAATAGGCAAATACCTATCCGAAAATAAAAACGAATCAAAGATCTTTCCCAAACACACGAGAATCCGTTTAGTGTCTTTTGCGGGAGAAGAAATGGGTTTACGAGGGTCCAAACGCTATGTCGCAGCTCATTACAACGAGTTGAAAGAGAGCGGAGCAATTAATGTTAACATAGACGGAATCGCCGAAATCGAGAAAGTACTCGTGATTAAAAAGGAGCCGTTTATCGGGGCAAAATATCGTCCTGAGTTTTACGAGCCCGTGTTGAAGATAGCACGGGATTTAGGGATAGACATGGGATTGGGACCGCTTTCTTTCGGAGCGACCGACGGGGCGTCTTTCGATCGCAAGGGGCTTCCTGCAGTGACCATCTCGGGTTTAGACCTTTCAAAAGAACTCGTTCCCTACTACCACACTAAATTGGACACGCCAGAAGTCGTCGATAAGAAAGCGCTCGGGCAAGTTCTGCAGATCTGCTTGAAGTATATGGAATACATTGATGCATCAGCGTAGGCATGAATGCGTTCTCAATTTAACTTCTTTTATTATCGTTTGTTTTAAAAAAGAATATTATTAAATAGTAGTTGTACAAAATCCTAAGTGTTCATTTTCAAAATCCAATATAAAAAGAAGTTATAAAAATGAAATATAGAAAAGTATTTATCAATATTGCTTTTACTTGCGTGATTTTTCTTGTGATTGCACCCAATGTGCTGGCAGCAACATATAGCTGCGGATTATCTGTTGGTGATGAGTTTGTATTGGAAACAATTCAAGCGGATAAAGATCATTATGGTTCATCTTACGACGATATAATGAATCAAAAAAGGAAATATGGAATTAAGAGCGTCGCTCACGACAGCCCTAACGAAGAATACGACATTGGTCTCGAATCCTGGTGGGTTATTAACAAAAGCGAAGAGTTTGGTTCGGAGCCAAACGCCTCATTTACAACTTCTGTCCCCGAAGACCCCACTAAATGGTTTTGGGGACGCATCATCGTTCTCGTTCCAGTCGTTCCTTATCTTCTCGCATACAACGAATCTTTGTCGGGTCATAATACTACTGTTAAAGGTTCGACTTTTACATATTATTATCCCGCACCATTCTTTAACACAACTGGATACAGCTATACTTACGACACCTCCAGTGGTTTTATAGTAAACACGAAGACCTTTGGTCTGAGCGGGAAGATACTTTACGAAATGGGGATTGCTTCAGCAACGATTCCTGGCTACGACATTCCATTGTTCTTGGGATTTGCTATTTCCGCGATAATATGTATCGCTTACATAACGAAAAGAAAAATGGTAAGAGTAAAACGCAAATGTGATAAAATTTAAAGGATTTTTTAACTAAAAATATGTACGAGATCGTTATTTTTAAACGACCTCTTTCTTTTTTATTAAAACCCATCCATAAAAGGCAGCGGTCATTATTTTTTTGTGTTACAATTCTGTCTAAAACATGTCTTATATCTCGATAAATCGACAAAAATACGCGCAAGCTTTATAACCTCGGATTAATAAAGTGACTATGATAATAAATAAATAACCTTCTAGTCAATCTTTATTTCAGACATTATTGGTGATTTTTTTGTTAGAAGAACAGACTGGTGTTTGCCCACTATGCATGCAGAAGAAAAAAATCTTCTACCTCTCTGGATTAACAACATCTGCTAATCGAGAAATACATTTAGACATTTGCGAAGATTGTTTTAAAAAAATGGCGAAACACGAAGGAATTCGCCCGAGAGAAGATTTTTACTCGCTTAAAGTGAGAAACGGAGATTATTGAGATATTTTTAATCAAGAAACTTCTTCTTATCCGATAACCGCGATACCGGAACCACTCCCCCTTTTAGAAAGTTTATGTATCCAGGAGTAGATTCTATTAACTGCTTTATAAGCGCTCTTTTCGTGTCCAATTCCTTAATCTTTCGCTTTAGTTCTAAAACTTCGTCCTCAAGTTCTTTTTGCCCGTTGCTGGTATTGTAATCAGACATTTTTTATATAACTCAATTCTTTTGAAATACGATTGTCGTTATAAAATTAAAAAAAGGTATAATACTGTGATATTGCACGAGGTATTCAACAACTTAAAACGCGAGAAAACAAATGCCCGACAAAATTAGCAAGATTTATTATAATAACGAGTTAATAATCGCGTTTAATATTCAGTTCGGTTAAAGATCTTTTCAAAGAGAGGTGGTGACACCCTTGGAAAAAAAGAAAGTTGACATATGTCCACTGTGCTTGGAAAAAAAGAGCATCTACGACCTCACAGGGTTCACGACCTCAACCGGGCAGAAAATTACTTGGGATATTTGTCAGGATTGCCTTAAAATACTAAGAAAGTATAAGGGCGTTATTAGAACGGAAGAGTTTTATGGATTTAAAAAAGACAAAACTAATTTTTAGTGCTTCAAATACGATTCATTTTTTAAATTTTCAACGCTTAACACAAAAATATCGTCAAAAAACCTCGTTATTTTTTTCACCATTTGTTCGTCCCAATCAAAAAAATCGCAGGGTTTCAACCATATCTCTGCATCACCGCTTTTAACAAATAATGTAAATAAATTATGAGCTAGTTCCGGTTTTTGAACCGTTAAAACATCGTTTTGTTTGAG
>JAHQWX010000270.1 GCA_029856375.1 Promethearchaeia archaeon
CGCAAATTTTGATGTTATATATCTATTATGCCATAGCATTCCAAATTTCGACGACTTATCCCAAATACCCTCGTTGAATGAGTCTGAAATTAACGAAGACGACCAAGTATGGGGAAAAGTTAGGAATGCAATTGAAAATCCTATAGAATTTGTGAAAAACGATATTAAGGATTGCTTATGGCGTTACTCGGTCAAAAAATACCCCAATAGAAATTATCCTATTGACATACTTAATTTCCCTAACAATTATCACAACAAAATTCAAGATGCACCTTATCCAAATGCTGGTTACTGGGAGGGCCAGGGAGTGAATGTGGAAGATACTTTCTACGATTTAATCGAAGGTCGGACGCCATCCCAAAAACCCACTTATTTAATGAACAATTCTATGCCTGTAGATATGAGAAAGGGAGAAGAAATGATGTGGCAGAGAAGAAGTTTTGATATAAGATCCGTTAATACTAATCCTTCAAATCCAGGATGGGAACAATACAATGCAGCTGATTTTTTATACGTTTATTGGATTGCAAGGTATTTAGGAATTATCTCAAGATGACGATATACTAATAAAAATAGAATCCTCGAATTAAAAGAAACAAATAATAAAGGAAAAATCAAAGAATATATTAATTGTCAAAATCGCGCAAGATGATATTTCTTGTTAAAAAATAAGAGAGAAAAAATAAATACTGGAAATATTTCCAAAATATTCGTAGTTTTTATGGTTGTTGGAGGATTCACCGTGTATGGTCTCGTTTCTTTATATTTTCAAACGAGTAATCAAAATTTAAATCATTTTGTGGATGGTTTCGATGTATATTCGTCTTTAACTAGAAATGAAGATATTAATTTTGATTTTATGAGACGAAGAGTGGAAGACTCAGAGGAAATAATTGGCTTGTACCATATCCCAAGAAATTTAACGGGAAATAATTGGCCTTTGGTTCCTTTAAGAGTTAATTTTGATTATACCAAAATAGATAAGAGCTTACCTTTTTTCAATAAATCGTTTTTTAATAATACTCAGCTTTTATCTGCTTTCGATCCGACAGATGTTAATAGTCCTTATAACAATTTAAGCATAATGACATATGGAGGAGACACCGCTCATGTTGCTTTATATACGGGCGTTTATGTTGCTGGTGAAGCTTTTAGGTACGCCGTTGCAAAAAGAGAAAGCAATAAAGTGGAGATTGAAGCTTCTTTAAAAAGATTGCGCGATTTAGTTGACGCGTATGAGATATTGAGCGAGGTCGCTGGAAATCACACTTGGCCAAGGTATGCTGTTCCTATTACTGATACAGCTAAAGCTCTTTTTCCGGGTTACGGATTTGAAGCGACTCCAGATCGCGATATAGTAGAATATCGGGGCTATAATTGGTCGCTAATTAACCATAAGAGTCGCGATGTAACTTGTGGGCAACTTTTTGCCATGTCTATGATTCATAATTTAGTGGACGATCCAGATTTAAAGAGGAGAACGGGAAGAATAATCGATCGTACTGTTCACTACTTTTATGAATCAAATTGGAGGATATTTGATGTAGACGGCACGCAGCATACAACCGCTTCCGAGTTAATGAACGCAAGACCCAGTCCGAGTTCTTTGTTTCCTTTATCGTTCCTAAAAATGGCAGCGATAGTTAATCCCGTAAGATGGCAGTCAATTTATTTGCATTACGCATACGATAGAGGTTTCGCTAAAGCATTAGGTAAATCAGATAGGGCGGGAGTGGGTTTTCCAGCATCAAACGTATTTGGAGCGTACTATTCGATGAACTTCATATATAACGATGTTCTAACTCTGATTTGGTTAGAAGAAGATCCAGTCTTAAAGCAGATCTATTTAAATAACCTTTTAGATGAGGCTCAAAATTTCTGCAAATTCCATCGAAATGCCATGTTCGACATTACTTATTTATTATGCCATAGTACTCCGGATTTTGACGACTTAACGAATATTCCTACATTGGATAAGAATGATATTAATAACGACGACCAAGTGTGGAGTAGAGTTAGGGATAAAATTGACGATCCTTACGAATTCGTAGTAGCCGATATTAAGGATTGCATATGGCGTTCGATAAATAGGAAATATCCTTATAGAAATTATTATGTAGATGTTTTAAATTTTGGTGATGAAGACGCGAATCCTCATCAAACACCCATCCCAAATGTTCCATATCCTAATATCGGATATTGGGGAGGAGAAGAGGGAACGGACTGGTTAGATGCTTTAGAAGATATTATAGAGGGAAAGAGCCCCACCGAAAAACCGCGGAATTTATTAAACAATTCGATGCCGGTAGATTTGCGCAAAAGCGAGGATATGATGTGGCAAAGAAAGAGTTATGGAATTGAAAATGTCAACTATATAAGCACGCGCCATGTAGGTTGGTCTCAAATCGTTCCTGACATACTCTATGTTTATTGGGTAGGCAGATATCTTGATATTATTCCTAAATACTAATTAATAGAGGCGAAAAAAATATGGAAAAGAATGATAGAAACGATAAAGTTAAAAATTATGCGGCGATTTCCTTTAAAAGATTAAATATTATCCCTATTATAGGTGGATTAATTCTAATAAGCTTAGCTTTCGTGAATAGTCCTTATTTACTAAACGAACAGGGTGAATTCGTATTTGGAATTACGGATCCACCGGGAATCACTTTATTAGCAGAAATCAACATTTATATTGTTCTTGGGATTATACCGATAATTTTTGGGTCAATTTTTATTATATTTTCGTTCTTAACTTCGCGCACTATTACGCTTGAAATTGCGAAAAGGAACGCAGCAAATTCTTTAGAGATAATCTATAAGAAAAGTCCAGTAATAAAAGATTTCTTAGGGACTGAGCAAAATTTAATTTCACCTAACGAAATTCAGCAAATAATTATTGGTAAAAGGCATCAAAAATTTTTATCATGGGCAGCGTTTGCCTTTATTTTTTTCTTGATTTACTTACTTTGGGATTACATTAATTACATGAATATTTCATTTGATATGTGGTTCATTTCTGCAGGAATTCCAATTTCTACCCGTTGGCTTCTTACCATTAATATGATTTTAATGTTCATTGCTGCGGTTATAATTGTTTTATTTCCTAGAAAGCTATTTCAATTAGACACACCAGAGGATTTAGTAAAATTTGATTATAAATCTTTTAAAATAGATGGATTATCTGATGAGAGTAAAGGATTTCCAATTTTACAGACTATTGAAGCAGCACTAAATCCAATACAAAAAGGCATAGTAGTTGACAATTTGATCAAAGATGAAGTTGGAAACATACCCAAGTCGCATTTACCAATATTCAATTTAATCCTATGCGTATGTTATTTGTTGATTATAATATTTGTTCAAATTACCCCTGATTTTTTCTTGTTAGATTTTACAGCTGACATTTTTTATTTTATTACTTATAACGCAGCGTATTTCCTTGTCCGAATCATTCACAATAGCTGGTTTACGGAGCAATCAATTCGACAAGATTCAAATTCAATACAATGCGTAAGAAGAAATCCCGTTTCAGGAATTTGGGTTAATTATTACGAATTCGAATCGTTGGATGTAGAATATCGACCATTCCAACCACACTATTTGGAATATTTCGTTATATTCTTTCCGTTAATGGAGTTAGTATGGGTAATTCACAATCTTCTTTATTTTTCAGCGTATTTTATTACAAATCCTTATTCAATCTTATATATATTAATGATAATTGGTATTGTGGTGATCATCTTCTTAGAATATAACGCTCCAGATTCAGTTTTTTCTATGAAAGCCAAATATCAAACGCGGGATAGAAAAGAGGAAAAATTTTATTTAGATTTTCCAAATAGCGATATTCAAGGAATTCCCCCAATTAAACTGGTATTAGATTCTGAGAATTTTAGTAAAAATTACT
>JAHQWX010000271.1 GCA_029856375.1 Promethearchaeia archaeon
CAATCGATTTAAGATCGATATCTCGAACGGATATTTTAGCCGAAGGTACTTTTTTTTCTACTAACGCTTGAAATGTCGCGTCTGCTTGGAAATTTATAATATCGTTCGCAGATTTTCCGTTAATGTACTCAAACCTGGAATTTAATATGTAATCGTATTTTGTTTCGTCAGTAGTCCACAAAATAGGGCTTACAAATCCTTTAGATCCACCCAAAAGGAATTCAAGTATTGAATGTTGGCACAAAGGAGCTGATTGGAAGGTTCCAATGAGTCCTTTTCCATCCTTACCACTACTTTCGCTAATTTCTTGGACAAATAAACCAGTGACTCCTTCGAGATAACTAGAATAGGGCATTGAAAAGATGTTTCGAAATCCTTTAGTGTATAGCCCGTATAAATAAGCGCTTAGTTCTAACGCGTAATTATGATTTTGTGATTGCGTCCCAATGTTCCCTAAATTCGTGAAAATGGAATAAGCATCTCGTAGGTAATTCAAGAATGATTCAACATCGATCCCTCCAATATATGCGGGAACAATACCTACATTTGTTATTGATCCAGCGAATCTACCTGAAAGGTCTGGCACATCTAAGATCGGGGCTCCCATCTCTTTCAGAAGATCGTACATTGGCCCTCTTGAAGCTAAACCCAGAAATGGAAAATTTTCTTGTTGAAAAAGTCCTATTGTAGAATTTACATCTAATGTTTTTCCTCCCCTTGATATTGGTATAACGAGCGAATTTCTTTCAGAGCTTTTTTTTAAACAATCTTTAAGTTCTTTCGGTCTAGAACTAGTGATTGGGAAGATTTTCTTCTTAGAAAGATGCTTTAAACACTTTAATGTTTGAATAGACCCCCCCGTTCCTAAAACGATTACATTTTTTATATCTTCGTGTTTTCGGTAAATTTCACAAACTTCTTTTATCTCGTTTAAATTTACATAATCTGAGGTGTTAGTAAAAAAAGGCTCGTCCCAATTAGCTTTATTTTTTAAGAATAAATCCCTTGCGTCGCTCAATTCCTTAATCGTAAGTTGGGGATAATACTCAAAATTTATATTTTGGCTCAAGATTTACCACCAATATTGTTACTTTTCTGTTCTTGGATAAGTTAAAATAAAATAATTGTAAAGCTACTTATAAAATATTTCGTTCAAATTTCTTATAACCGTTGATTTTCGTTAAATAATCTGTAAAAATAAAATATATAAAAAAAGAAGTTATTTAATAATTATCATTTATTTTATTGATACAATACCTATATCGTTGAGCGTGTAGAAATGAGTGAAGATCAATTGCGATATTTACTTTCGAGTTTAATGGATATGATCGACGGTATTCGTTCGTGTGCTTTAATTAGTACTGAAGGATTAATAGTTCAATCGATATTAGAAGCTGATGTATCAGAATTAAAAATTGCAGCGATGAGCGCAACAATATTATCTACTTGTGAGCGTGTATTATTAGAGCTAAAGCAAGGGGATTTGGATGTTTGTATTATTCAAGGTAGCGATGGCAATTTTGTAGTAATGAACGCAGGGGAATCGCTAATTCTCGTTACCGTTCTCGAATTAGACGCGAGAATGGACATTTGCTTTATAGAAATGAGAAAAGTAGCAAATAAAATCAAAGCCCTTTCTTAAAAATCTTCTAACCTTTTATTTTAATGTCAAAAACGCTCGCTTTTACTTTTAAAAATTAAAAAACTATCACTCTATGTTTTTTTTTATACCTCCCATTGCATTATTTTTAGTAACTAAAATAGTGTGTGGTTTAATTGGCAAAAAGTACGACAAAAAAAGTCAGTCAAAAGACCGAAACGGTTGAAGATGAGGAAATTATAGAGATGGAAGAAGATTTCATTGATGAAGATCTTGATGAGGAGGTAGAAGAAGAATTTGAAGACGATTCCATCGAAATTGATGAGGGAGATCTAAAATCCCTTCCTGGTGTAGGACCAGCAACAAGAAAAAAATTGGTAGTTGGTGGTTATTCTTCGTTGAGAGCAATTGGATTCTCGTCCCCAAAAATGATTCAAGAAGATTGTGGCTTAGGCGAGAAAACATCGATGAACATAGTCAGAGCAGCGATGGAAAAATTAAATCTTGGCTTTAAATCTGCAGATAAAGTATGGGAAAAAAGGAAAAAAATTGCACAAATCACTACAGGCAGTAAAGAATTAGATGATATATTAAATGGGGGAGTTGAGACAAGTTCTTTAACAGAATTTTTTGGAGAATTTCGAACAGGAAAAACTCAACTTATGCACCAATTATGCGTAAATATTCAATTGCCCAAGTCAAAGGGAGGCCTAAACGGAGGAGCCATGTATATTGATACAGAAGGCACCTTCAGACCTGAAAGAATCATTTCTATGGCTGATGCGTTGGATTTAGACCATAAAAAAGTGTTAAAAAATATCACATATGCTCGTGCGTATAACTCCGATCATCAGATAATGCTTGTGAAAGACGCCGGAAAAATTATTGAAGAGAACAATATTAAATTGCTCGTAGTCGATTCGCTAATTGGACACTTTCGAAGCGAATATATTGGAAGAGGCACTCTGGCAGATCGACAACAAATGTTAAATTCCCATTTACACGACTTATTACGCCTCGCTGAAGTACATGAAATTGCAATTTTGGTTACTAACCAAGTTCAATCAAAACCAGATGTGTTCTACGGAAATCCGCTAAGGGCAACAGGAGGAAATATCATTGCACATGGTTCAACTATTAGAATATACCTTCGAAAGGGTAAAGATGATCAGCGCGTTGCAAAAATCGTAGATGCTCCCCACTTACCTGAATCGGAAGCCATCTTTTTAATTACAGAAGATGGAATAAAAGGAATATAATAGTTTTTTTTTAATCGTTTTTTGATAAGGATTTTGGAATCATTTCAAGAATTGATTTTAATTCTTTAATCATTTGTTCTTTCTTTTTAACTTCATTTTCGTACTCTTTTCTGAGGTCCTTCTCTCTCAAGAATTTCTCAAACATAGATTTCTTTTCTGAGTCTACTGATTCAATTAAAAAGAGTTTATCTTGGGTCTCCTTTAGTTCTTTCTTTACTGCTTTTAATTGCTCTTTCAATTCGTCGATTTTATTTTTAAAGAAAGCCACGCTTTCCGTATCATTGAGCGTATCAATATATGCGATATTTAAAGCGTGAGGTACTAATTTTGTTCCATCTCCTGGACATGTGTCTTGAGTTTTAATCCATAAATTGAAACATCCCACATGATACCCGTGGTTTTTAGTACATGTCACGATGTCATCATCTTTAGCAAGCTTCTTCAAACAGATAATACATTTTTCTGGAGTACCGGACGGCGAGAGGAGATCACCTCTTGAATCAAGAATTTTCAATTGCTGTTCAAGAAACTGACTTTTTGACAATTGATCTTGATATTCTATATATTTCAAAAATGGTAAATTAATCTGTTCGAATATGTTCTCGTAATTTACTAAAGTTTCATCAATTTTCTTTTTCTCAGTGATGATTTGCATTTTATCTGCTGTAATTACCGGTCTCATTGCTCCCCTTGTCGTTTTAATTCGCTCAATCTCGGCTTCAGGGCTATCTATAATTATCTCCCCACTTCCAATCTTCTCTTTTGTGTATCTCTCTTTCAAAACATTTAATTGTCCTTCAATTTGCCCTTGTTTTAACAACGATTTCATGACAGTAATTAAATAATTACGCTCAATTCCAAACTTTTCAGATAAATGTTCTAATCGATAGGATGTACCGTCTGACGAATTTAAATAATCGCTAATTTGAGATTTGTAATGCTTATTAATCTCTCTAATGCGATCTTTAATTTCTTTTATCTTATTATCCTTGCCTCCCACTTTTTTGAAATATTCAATAGATAAATTATAATTTTCAAAAGCTTCTGGTTT
>JAHQWX010000272.1 GCA_029856375.1 Promethearchaeia archaeon
ATCCCATCTCATTTTTATCCTTCCTCTTCTAATTCTCCAATTAATTTTTTTAAATCGCTTAATTCAGGCTTTTGAGTATCCAAACCAACTCTACTCCTTGCAGACTTCGAAAACATAGACACAGTTCCTGTATTTCTAAATTTTTCAAATTCAACTTTAAACCCACTCGTTGAGAATCCTTCTTTTTTTGCTAAATTTCGTAATTTCGTATAGACATCAACTAAACCTGTTGCGTGTGGGCAGAGTTCTAAACAAACAAAGCAATCTAAACACATCCAAATTTTCGGATCCGAAATTAATTTTTCAATCTTTCCTTCAAGGAGCTTACCGATTGTATCTTGAGGATTGAAATCGGATATTTTTGCAACTGGGCAGTCAGTATTGCACGCTCCACATGAATAGCACTTTTTTAAAAACTCGAGATTAAAATGCTTTCGAATTTTTTCATTTCTTCTATGTATCTCGTCTACTTTCTGAAAAATCTTATCTACACGAGTTCTATGATATTTTTTAATAATATCTTTTATCTCAATACCCAAAGCAATACAAAGTAATTCAGAATAGTATAACACAGGAATATCGTAAACATAATCGAGTTTTTTTAAATCTTGTTGTAGAAGATCGAATTGTAGAAAACATTGAGGACAACCAACCACAATAGCATCTACTCTTTTTTCTTTCATATTTTCTAATTTGCTATGGATGATTTCAAGCCCAGACTCGGATTTTCCCGCCCTTGCAAGACTTCCTCCACAACAATCCATTTTTTGGCCGTAATCAACGCTTTTTGCGCCTAAATCCTCAATTAACTCGTCAAATATATGAGGATTCATGGGATCGTCCATTTGAATTTTATTCGAAGGGCGAAGAAAGTGGCAACCATAATGTACGGCTACTCTTAAAGAATTTAAAGGATATTTTATCTTGTCTTTAATAACATCACTTCCCATTTTGTGAAAGTATTCAACTAAATGAAACACATCAGATATGGTTTCAACATTCAAATTTATCTTATTTAAATGTTGATTGATTTTTTTCCTGAAGTGGTTATCAACCTTCAATTCGCTTCTAACTGACTTTAATGTCTCAAAACATCCGTTACAAGGAGTTATTATGTCCTTCTTTTCCTGTTCAGCGAGAGCCAAATTTCTACTGGCAGTAATTGAATAAATATCCGAGTTAAAATTTTTTATTCCATTTGGTTCAGGACAACAAGAAAATTTTGGATTGTCGGAGAATTCAATCCCAAATGCTTCTAATGCTTTCCTCACAGAAACCTCGATAAACGGTATTCTATAGGAGACCATACATCCTGGGAATATGACTAAACTCCGCTCCATATTTTACACCTTAGTTAAGTAAAAAAAAGATTATTTAGAATTGTAAGTAAATTATTTAAGCAATAATTCTTTAATCACAGTTTCGCTATATAACGCGAGCGTTCCCATTGACTAACATTGATTCTAAAAGCGTCGTTTTCTTCGTATTTTGCATAAAGAAAGTTCTTGAAAGCTAATTCTCCAAAAACCTCTTTCATAAATTCTGATTTCTCGAACTCTGCTAAAGCTTCACTTAAATTTCCCGGTAACGCAATAATTCCAGCCTTTTTCATGTCTTTTGTGGAGAAATGGTATACATTTTTATCAGTTGATTCGGGAATCTCAACATTATCCGATAAAACGCCTTCTAAACCAGCTGCTAAAAGGACTGCTAATTGTAAGTACGGATTTCCCGAAGGATCAGGACAACGAATCTCGCAACGAGCTGCATTTGGCTTTTCCATGAAGTTAGGCACTCTTATTAGTGGAGATCTATTGATAAAACCCCATGCTACATAAACTGGTGCTTCATAACCTGGTACTAACCTTTTATAAGAGTTGGGCCAACTGCTCAATACCGCGCACATTTCTCTTGCGTGTTTTAATTGTCCAGCAATCCATTTTTTCATCGTTGGAGATATTTTTTGCGGATCAGAATCGTCGTAAAAAGCATTTGAACCATTCTGCCAAAGAGACTGGTGCACATGCATACCCGAACCATTAATACCCGAGAATGGTTTTGGCATAAAAGTAGCCATCATATCGTGTTGTGCTGCAACTGTTTTAATAATCATCTTAATTGTGTTGGTGTTATCCGCAGTATCACAAGCTGAACCATATTTAAAATCGACCTCGTGTTGTCCAACGGCTACTTCATGGTGCAGCGCTTCGATTTCAATTCCCATGGCCTCGCAATACTCAGCAATAGTCCGTCTGATTTTCTCGTTAACATCAAAGGGATCGTAATCAAAATACCCCCGCATATCAGAAGGAGCGAAAATATCAGTAGTTTCGCCTTGTCTTAAAATAAAAAATTCCATTTCTGGTGCACAAAAATAATTAAAACCGTGCTCTGCAGCCTTCTTCATCGTTTTTTGAAGGATATATCTAGGATCTCCAACATATCTACCTCCTAACGGCTCGTAAATATCACAAAAGAACCGCGCCACACTTGAGTCTTCTTTTCTCCAAGGAATTATTTGGAAAGTTGTTGGATCAGGAATCGCAACTTTATCAGATTCTTCTATTGCGCCATATCCAGTAATAGAACTACCGTCAAAAGCTTCACCATCATTAAGAAAGTCTTCAATTCTCTTTGCATTTATTCCAAAAGATTTTATTATCCCGTGTACATCAGTGAACTGAAGTCTGATAAACTTAATGTCTTTTTCTTTAACGGTTTCTATTACTTTTTCACATATCTCTTTTCTTTTTGGATCATTTTTTTCTATCATAATTTAAACACAAATTTTAATAGTGTATTAGACATTGAGTATATATTGAGATAGGTTATATATATATTTTTAGTTATGAGTATATACTTGATATATATAAATATAACTCTTTTGAAAATTAAAAATTGAAAAAAAAGCCAAAAAAGAAGGTATTATTCATGAAGATCTTTATTCTAAATACAAAATAGCGATTTGTTTCACGGGATCTGCGTAGAATTTTATTTTTTTTTCGTTTGAACCTTTTAGAACTTCAATAACCTTAACAATATCTTCGTATTCTTCCGTTTCTGAAATCAAATTTCTTAATTGATTTTTAAAATTAAGCAATATTTGTTTGTTTAAAATAGAATGATTCTTACGCGGGTCTACTGCCATATATAACATGTCATTTTCTACAAGATCGTTGAAGAAATGTGTGCCTAACGATACATCGGGAAATAAATTCTTGTGCATCTCTGCAATTTCGCAAATAATTGAAATTGTACTTATTTCGTGAACAGATACTGGAATTCCAAGAGAAGGATCGAGTGTTGCCCATCGCCCGGGTCCCGCTAAGAAGAATATCTTCTCTCCCGATTTATTCTGCGTTTGATTAATTTCGCCGATTAATCGTGCAATTTTAAAACGATCTTGAATGGGAAGTTCTCCATATAGTTCGGGAACTACATAAATAAGTCGATCTATTGTCTTTGCAACGCCATTACCTACAATTGGACCTTCAGTTCTTATTATTATATCTTCTTGCGAAAGATCCTGTGGTTCCTCAACCATATCAAATTCGCTTCTGACTTGAAAAGGACGGCATTGAAGAACATATATTTTATATCGTTCTTCATCAATAAAATTGATAGTAAACTCAATATCAACTGGATAATTATATTCATGCTCAAGAATCTGCAAAATTTCTTTCATATCTTCTACAATTGAACTTTTTAATAATACATCGTCTAAATCTAGCGAATATATCGTTTTATTCCGACATCTCAGTTTTAACTGCCGCTCGACTTCGTAATCCCTGTGCCCAAACAATTCCATTTGCAAATTCTCGGATTTTTCAACAACCTCATCGAAATATAGGGTGATAAAAGAATTTGTTTTCAAGTTAAGAACATCTACTTTTCGTTG
>JAHQWX010000273.1 GCA_029856375.1 Promethearchaeia archaeon
TAAAAGAAAGCATTAAAATTATTTTAGCAATTTCCATTAAGTTAAGAGTGGTTAGCGATTTATCATCTGATTTTGATTCTTTAATCTGCTTCGAAAGAAACGAATAGATATTACCTCTGTTATAATCCACCAACCAAGAATAGTTTTCAAGGACATAAACAATCCAAAAGGTTTGATTCACGTCTCCTTGTTTATTTTGAAAAGAAAAACCGCCATCAACTTGCTGAAATTGATGAAGATACTTCAAGTGTTTACTCTCAACATCAGAAACTAAATCCAAATATTTAAGTCCAAGTAATTGAAAAACGATTGAATAATTTTTTTTAAGTTCTGTAAAATATTTCAAAAAAATAACTTGTTTTTCTCTAATATCGTAATTCAAAAGTTCTAATAATTCGATAACAAAGTAATAGGTTCTAACAGGCGTTGTTTTTTGGCAAATGGGACAGTTTTTATTTAAGCAATGTACAAATCTTTCCTTACTTCGGGTTTGAAAAACAAAATTAATAATTTTTTCTTTAGCATTCTTAATTGGATTTATCCCTAAATAAGGCGTTAAATGCTCTAATAAATGTAGAATAGCTATGGCAAAAAAAGTCGACCAAATATCGGGTTTTTTTTGATTAGAATCTGGCGAAAACTTGAATCCTAAAGATTTATTTCCCGTAATCTCGCATTTCAGCACGAATTTAATAATATCGTCTTTTATAGCCTCAATATCTTCTTTCAAATATCTCCCTAATAGAAGAAACCAATAAATGTTTTCTAAATTAAGATTTGCGTTAGATAATATTTTCTTTTCGAATTTTCGGAAGATTTCAACGATTTTATTGTATTCTGGAATAAAAACTAAACTAACATCTTCCTTTCTCGCGAAAGAAAAAGACCTAAAGGGCTTTCTTTTAAATTCTGTAATGTACGGATAAGCATTTGGTACTTCTTCTCTTACTTTCGCCAAAATACAGCACTTAATGTAATAGAAATTAGTTAAATAAAACTCATAAATTCATTACTATTAGAAAAAATTCAGAGTTATATATTTTTATTATTCCAAAAATTAGCGCACTGAAATAAGTGTTGCAAAACTAAGAGATGTTAACAAAAGAATAAGATTAATTAAATACGCTTAATTTCTTAAATAACAATAATTAAATTAAAACAATTTTCAATTGTAAAAGCGTAAGAGAAATGGTGAAATTAGCTCATCGATTAATTGAGTTCGAATACGCAATTAGAGATATTGCGGCTATTGCTGATAAATTACGCGCTTCGGGTAAAAAAATCTACCATTTAAACATTGGAGATCCGGTACAGGTAGATTTTACAACTCCCGTATACATTTGTCAGGCAATGGCAGACGCAGCTTTCTCAAATAAAAACTTTTATGTGAATAGTTTGGGTATTCCCGAACTAAGAGAAGAAATTGTTAATTTAGAAAAGCGAAAAAATTGCATAATTATGGATCCAGACGATGTGTTAGTTATGCAAGGTGTCAGCGAAGCAATTTTATTCATTTGCGCAGCTATGCTTGAGAATGGCGACGAATTACTATTACCTGGTCCGGTTTATCCCCCATATATTAACTTCTGTAAGTTTTTTGATGGAGTTCCCGTCGAATATAAATTGGACGAAGAAAACGATTGGAATCCAGATATAGACGATATCAGAAAAAAAATTAGCGAAAAAACAAAAGCAATTGTCATGAATTCGCCCAATAATCCAACTGGAGTAGTATATTCGAGAAAGCACATTCAAGAAATAATAGATATTGCTGGTGAATACGACCTACCAGTTATATCAGATGAAATTTACGATCAAATAATCTACGAGACGAAATACGAATGTCCTGCATCTATGACGAACGATGTCGCGTTAATAGGTATGAACGGTTTTTCAAAGGCACATTTAGCGACTGGTTGGAGGCTTGGATATGTGTATTTTCACGATCCTCAAGGTAAATTAAATGATATAAAGGAAGGTATCGAAAAGTTAGCTCGAACGAGATTGTGCGCGAATTCAGTTAGTCAATTTGCGGCGCTTGAGGCATTAAAAAATCCGAAAGACTATACTAATAAGATGGTCGAAAAATTAAAAGGACGCCGCGATATAGCCCACAAAAGAATAACAGAGTTGGAAGGATTCTCGTGCGTTAAACCACAAGGTGCTTTTTATTTATTCCCAAAATTAAATTTCTCTGTTTTAAAGAAATGGGATAACGATAAAGATTTTGTATTGGACCTTTTAAAAGAAACTGGAGTGTGTTTGGTACACGGTTCTGGTTTTGGTAGTTACGGAAAGGATCATGTACGAATTGTATATCTTGGTCCGCCCGATTTTTTGAGCGAAGTATTCGATCTAATAGAGGATTTTCTTAGAAAATAATTTATTATACTCTAACTTTTACACTTTTTTAATATAGTTAGCAACTCCAGCATCCAAGTTTGAGTGAGGGGGGTAGGAAAATGAGAATTACTATTTTTTGGCGAGTTAAAATCATTTCTTGGATTGATATCAAATTCTCTCTTCAGTATTTCGATATCTTCGGTGGTAGGTTTCTCTAAATAAATCTTAGGAAACAGTGATTCTATAGTTTTCTCTATTTTCTATCCACCCCTCTTGGAATTTAACAGGATTGAAGGTTTTTAGGTTAAAAATAATTATAAGTATTTGCAAAATCATATATAGATTTAACACAACCGCAAATCGGGCATATTAATAATGTACGTTTGTAAGTTATTGCATGTGTTATTTTTTTCATTGATTTGCCACATTTCATACATTTAATCGATGGTTTAATGGTAATTGGAGATTTCTTATTTTTTAATATTGCTTTTTCCATCAATAATAATAACGGATTTCAAACATATAAATGTTTGGTTTCGATAGAGATATGCAACAATCAGAAAATAAGATGATCGAAATCAGTCATTCTCAATTAGAAATATTTAATCTCCCTTATATCTCGCTTAAATTCTTATAAAAATTGATCATACAATCTCATAATATATTAGTTATGGAATAACTCGTGAATATATTAATCCAAAATTCGTAATTCATCAATAATATGAATGAAAAAATATTTTAAAAAAAGTAAAAAAATTGTTGAGCAATTACGCTCTTATTTAATCTATTATACTTCTGGTTTCTCGATAATTTCCATTAGGTCGTACTTTTGGATCATTTCGAGAACGCCCATGACTTGCATACCGTGTTTGTACATCTCGTTTGCATCGGATAAATTTCTCCAGCAGAAAGGACATTCGGTTGTCAGAATGTCTGCGCCGACAGCGTTGGCCTCGTCGCATCTTAAACTTGCGGTTTTCAAAGAGAAATCGGGATATCCCGCTCTTACACCACCTCCTGCACCACAACACATCGAATTCATCTTGATACGATACATCTCTTTAAATACGATTCCAACATTTTCTTGGAGCTTTTTTAGAATAGTTCTCGGCTTTTCAAACCATTCTTCGAGCTTTTGATTTAATTTGCGCATATCTAAGAATAAATTATCGCTTTGTTTAATTAATTCTTGCTCAAAATCCACTCCGAAGTGGCGGCCTGTGTGGCATGGATCGTGATATGTTACTACCTTGCCTTTCAATTCCTTATTAGGTTTAAATTTAATTTCGCCTTTAAAGTCCTTAATCCTTTCAAGTTCGGCTTCCATACCTTTTAATTGCCTTTCTAATCTCTTATCTGGTTTTGCCTTTAGTTTTCCTTTTAACTCTTCAATCTTAGCAGGTAATTCCTTTTTCTTCCTTGGAATTGCGATTAAATCGGAAATTAATTCGAATGCGTGCTTTGTTTCGAACGGAATTTTACCCTCGTCCAACCATTTTGGATAATCAATCGTCCAAGTTCTATAGCAACCAGCGCAAGAG
>JAHQWX010000274.1 GCA_029856375.1 Promethearchaeia archaeon
AAAATAATTCTAAAGCGCAGAAATATTTTTAGATTCGATGCTTATCCTAAAGACAAAAAAGATGTCATAGTATTTAGTGGAATTCTACATCATATTTATCCACATCATATAAAATTAGTTGAACACGCTAAAAAACACGCTCACAAAATAGTTATGTGCGAACCTTTTGCTATAAAACCTAAGGACATAAATGCCTACGATTGGACCGCGAAATTCGCAATGTTTTTCACCAAATTTCTCCCGGAATCGATATATAAATATATAGACATATTTCTCGCTGACAACGATGGAATAAACTCTTATAAAAGGCGTTCTTCTTGGACTTACGACGAAAATGGTCTTAAAGAGCTGTATAAATCACTTGGGGTAAAAAAAATTTACACGCTCGACGACGAGTGTATCGGCATTTGGGAGAAAAAATAGAATATTAAATCATTTTAAGAATATTTCTTCTTCACTATTTTCATCACTTCGTTTATTTCTTCTTCGTGAGTCTCCTTATCACCAAAGATATAAAATCTTACATCTGGACCAGTGCCACTTGGCCTAAAGTATAGCGTAGCTTTATCTCTTTTCAATTGAAAAATATCGATCATATCAGTATTATCCGAAAATGAACTAATTCTATAACTGTGTTCACCTAACTGAACTTCTTTATTATCGTTTTTCTCAAAATTTTTCATGATTTTTATTTTTTCTTTATCGCTTGCACTGATGGTGCTATTAATACCTTTTTTGGTCCAATCAATCGCTTCCGAAATTTTAAATCCTCGAGCAATAAGTTCTGAGAGAATAACTAAAGCCGGGACGGGATATTTATCAGCAATGAGCGGAAATTCCGATTTAAATCGATAAATACCATTATCCTCCTCGATGGTTAAAACATTTATCGTATGCCCACCAGACTCTTCCCATAAAACAAGAATAAAATCGTGTGGCAAGCTAATTCCTTTCTCTTTAATAATATTAATAATTCTATCTTTTAGGGGTTTAGGATCGCTAATTTTTCTATAACCGCTGCCTTCTTCAATGTATAGAATCCCCGTGTCGACCTTCGATTTATCAACGCTTACCCCAACAAGAAAATATAATATGATTCCTAAGTGTTTATACCCAACTCCCGTTACGATATTTAAGAGCGATGTGTGGTCTCCTCTATAATCACTAGGAATCGTTCTGATGTTAATAATACTTTTATTGAATTCCTTAGCGAGTAGATTATGCATAGCAGAAAATAATTCGTTTGGTATGTATAAGTCATACCCACCAGCTTCTTTTAAAAAGAACGCAAGGCGATCTCTATCAGCGTCTAATAGAATTGCCATCTTTGATCCAGTTGATTCCATTGTTCGAATTAGTTTTTCCCTCTTTACAACTTTAATTGGATTTGGAGGATTGATGGATTCTTCGATTAATGTGACATCTGCCCCCAATTCTTTATATAAATTTACAATCCCCCTTGCTTTACCTAAATATGGCCAAATTACGATCTTTTCGCCTTTAAGCGCTTTTATCTCAATAATTCTCGAGAGTAGAGATTTGATGTATTCGTTATTTTTTTGCTCAGCATCTATTCGAGTTATTCTAAATTCTTTTTTTAACTTGATTTCTTTAAGTGAAAGAGCAATCTTTGAGATTTGTTTCATTAAATCTCCAGAAATTGGAATTGGATATTGAATGTAAAATTTAAGTCCATTCCAATCGAACGAATTGTGGGAAGCAGTAACCATTAATACTAAATTAATATCGTCGTATAAAGCCACAGAGGCGCTTGCGTATGGACTTGACATTAGAGAATTTGTGTCGCCATTTCTTTGAAAGTAAATATCGAAACCATCGTAGGCAAAAATCTGAGAACAAATCCTCACTAAATAATTACTACTCGGTCGGCTATCAGATACGATCAAAATCTTTGGATTATTTTCGTCGAATAGTTCTTTGTACTTCATACTAATAGCTTTTGCGACTCTAAGGTAAAGTAATAATTTAGTATTTGGCAAAGAATATGAATCAGGCTCATCAAGTTCCTCAAAAAGTTGAATTCTAAGTCCAGAAGTTGGAGGAACGATTGGATCAACGATCAATTTCTCTTCTTCTGACAAATCAAGCAAGTTTATTTGATTATAATCTTCATATTCTATTAGTTTTAATTCTTCAATTTTATAACTCATAGTAAAATCTCCAATTTCATCAAAAATTTTATGTTTGTTCTATTTCATTAATAGTATTTCTTAAGATTTCATGGATTTTTTCTCTATAAACCTCGTTTATTGCAACCATTCCGTAAGTTTTAATTTTTCTTTTATCTGAGGAAAGTATTTTTTCACAGAATTCGGGTGTTAATCGATTCTCTAGGTCTTGTTTATTAGCAATTCCAATAATTAAAATATTTTTATAATATTTATCCAAGATTTCGTGAATAATTTCTTTTGAACCATTCACATTTTCAAATGTAGAATCTGTCACTAAGATAGCAATCTCGGTGCCTTCCAATAAGCTTTGCCATAGACTTCGAAAATTTTCTTGGCCTGCAAAATCCCAGAAAACTACTTCCCTCTTTCCACCTAGACCATCGTCAGTAGTAATATCCGCCGTCATCGTAGGTATGTATTCTAAATTAAGATCTCTACCACAAATCAAACGAAGTAAGGTAGTCTTCCCAACCCCCCCAAATCCGATTATCGAGATTTTTATCGATCCAAGAACTAGTTTATCTAATTCTAGTTTAAAAGAATTAAAGATTGAACGATTGCCATCCCAATTTCCTCCCTTGAATTGGTTTTCGAATTGTTCAAGAAATTTTTGGCCAATTAAATTTAATTTATTAGTCATTTCACCATCATCGTCGGCAATATCTGCGCAGATGACAAAAATAAATTCACTTATAGATGTATAGAAATATTTATTATCGCCTGTTGCAGTAGACTTTATTTCTGATTGACTTATTTCTTGAATGAAATTCGAAAACGCACTCAAGAAACCAGCCAATAAGTCTTTATCGATTTCTGCCTCTCCATAATTTCTAAATAGTAACGATTTTCCGTCTCTTGTTAGGATATTTACGTACTGTATCAAAATTCTCTACAATTTTATTCAAATTCCTTTATAAATTATTTAAATTATAATGGCAAATAAATTTTTATTCTTATGCTTGATATAAACAATCATAGAATAAGAAATTAAATTATCATGATGTCAAACGATAAAACCGCAGATCAATTAAGTAAAATTGAAGAAAAAATTAATTCTTTTTCTGAAGTACTGCAAAATTTTGGATTAAATCTCATCCAAAACATAGGAAAGATCAACCGCTCAATTCATATTTTAACCGATAAACTTGGAGTACTTTTAGAATCAACAACTTACGTAAAAAGTCTGGTTCCACAATTGAACTTAGTGATTGAAAAACAAGACTCTCTCGAAAACGAGATGGATCATTTAAAATCAATTATTACGAACTTAGCGTTTCCTCAAAGATCCTCGCAAGGAACTGAGAGAGACGAGACGGCGGATATAAAAGAGGAGAATGCTAAAGAAATGTTAAAAGAATTGAAAGAATTGATTGAAAAAAGTAATACCATCGAAGACCTCGTTATCCATCTTCAAGAATCAAAAGAATCAATCTATGAAGAAATTGGAGGTCATCGCATTTTATACGAGATTCAGAAAACAATAAACGATTTAAAGAGTGAAAGCGAAGTAAACAACTCTTTAAGAAGTTCTCTATTCGAAAAAATCGAGTTTTGGTCAAACAGATTATAATATGGGGAAAAATTAGGAAAGAATATTATCTTTAATCTATTTGTCTGTTGTACACCAATTCTGTTATTTTTTGAAAAATTTCCCCAACATTTTCTCCCGTTTT
>JAHQWX010000275.1 GCA_029856375.1 Promethearchaeia archaeon
GGACTAATTTTAGATTTAAAAAAGAAATCGGATCATCTTTTACTAAAAATTAAATAGCATCAATGCATATCCGTTTAGTATTATTTTCTTTAAGAATAATCTGTCCAATATTGTAAAATCTCCCAACTTTTTTGATGTACAGTTCTAATTTATCATTAGCTAGTACGGGCTCATTTTCAATTAATTCGCTCATTTTTTTAAAAAAATAGATTGGTTTTCTTATGATAATTTAGTTTTACTTCTAAAAAAACTTAAATGAAAGGAAAAATTACGATATGTATCAACAGTAATAACGACCTAAAATTTGAGGAAATTGATTTAAATGGAAACAAAAAAAATAATTCTCGCATCAGCTATAATTGCCGTTGTAGTTGTTGCAAGCGTAGTCGGAATTGTTGCGATAATGATCGCATCTGCTAGACCTGGAGGCTTTCCTTCTACTGAACATGTCCCTAGTACATCAATAAAAGTGAAATATTGGAACGGAACGGAAAAAGAAGTAAAAGTTTTTCACATAGTTGACGCAATCGTTGCTGGAGATATCAACGCAATTAGTTTCGTGGACACTACAACCACAGGTAAGGGTTATAATGTAACAGGTGTAAATATTGTAGAATTACTTAATCATCTTGGATTTCACGCACCTTGGGGAGTCAAGATATCTAACTCTACTGGGAGTTTTTCTACTGATGTAAGCCTTATGATAAATTCAGACGGAAACATGGTTAAAAATCCGCAAACTACAAACCCACTGATTCTCGGTATTGCTGCTCACCAAATGTGGCTCAATGGCTCTCCATTGGGAGAAGCATACGGCAATTTTGCATTATTTGGAGGGGATTTATCTGCTACACAAGCGATTATGGACATTACTGAAATTGAAATTACTTCTGAATGGACGCTACCAGTGTATGTGAATGGACTTTTAAATTATACCATAAATTCGGAGACAATTTTGGATGGTGATTACGGTACTTCTCGATGGTGGTACGATGATAATGGAACGAGCTATTTCGATTGGAATTGCACAATAAAAGGAAGAACTCTAAACGACATTATTGGACAAACTAGCGCATCAGGCCTCCCATACAATGTAACTTGGTCCACCATTGATGGTTTTGTATGGCCTAAAGCAGGATACAATCACTCAGATGTTCAAAGCGGACTTGACGATCGAGCAATAGTAAATTGTACGCTTGATGAGGTTGGAGATTGCGTTGCCGGGACTGGTGTAAAAATGCCTATTGACGGATTGCACGCACCCGATGGGAACTTAATGTGGATTACTAACGAAGAAATACAACATCAGAGCGCTGGAAACGGAAATCCTACCCCGTTAAAACTATTGGACGGTGGCCCATATAAGTTAATAGTGCCTGGTCAAATTAAAAAGGGTTATAACAAGTGGTTAACTAGAATTGATATCGAAATATAGGAAAAAAAGCGTAAAGTGAGTTGATCTTGGCTTTCCAGAAGAAAAAACAACAAATAATTCTTTTTTTTATTTTTTTCTTTTTTCTAAATCCGGTATTATGGTTGTTTATCCAAGGATATTGGGGTACTGGTGATGGTGATTGTAAAGGGTATCACGGAACTACTCACTTAGATGTCTATCACGATCCATCTGCATCAATAACCTTAGATGGGGTCGATAACGAGGCATTTTGGCATGTTTCAGGCAAAAATAATTCTATTCAAGTGCCTGTCGCATCGGATATTCAAGGGTCAGATTTTTTTATATTATATGTTGATATGGTTTTCGTGCGAAGCAACACTCACATCTACATTTTGGCAAGGTGGTTAGATTATTCGCTGAAGAGCAATTGGGATCAGTTTTCGATTTGTTGGAACATTAATATGGAGAACTATACTGCAGGACTATTCCAAGGAATGAAAACCGAATCTTATGGTGGGGGTGATGTTGATACCTGGCAATGGGGATATCGTTTAGGAAAGGCAAATGGGTCTTCATACGATGGTTACGACGCTTGCTTTGGAGATACTGGATGGTATGATCGAACTTCTGAGCTGTCTCAAGTGGAAACGGGTATGATTTATGGGAACAACCATTATCAAATTGAAATTGCACGCCCGCTCACAACTGGCGAGATTTATGATGTCCAATTTATCGAAAATAAACCATATGGTTTCTCAATTGGGATTCTGGATAATTCTTATGGTACGGGAGAAGGCGAAGACCACGCAATTTCGTGGACATATTTTTTGCATTTTTCTGGACTCTTATTGTTTATTTCTGGATATGAGATTAGTATCATACTCTTTACCTCAATAACATTAATTGGCGTATTTATTGGTTGGACATCAAAAAAAGTAAAAAATTAAAGTAGGTAATCAAATGTCTGAGTCAAAGCTTAAAAAGAGTATAAATCTGACCAGAAGGAATATAATAGTTATTCTAATACTATCAATAACCGTTTTTTTATCAATCATTCTGACTCTTTATAATATGCAATTCGTTGAGCAAGGATCTCGCGATAAAATTAGGATTTATGGTAATGTGAAAAGGGAAGTGAACATTACTTTATTTGAGATAAAAGCTGAATATCAGCAAGTTATTAACCAAAAATTTGATTTTATTAACGATTTTGGGAGCGTTTATGACGATTATTTTACAGGTGCTCAAGTATGGGATATTTTTATTCAGAATGACTTACTCAACGCAAATTCAACGCAAATCAGGTTCTATGGTTACGACGGTTATACGCATACAGAGGCGATTAATCTTTCAATAATTAAAAATAATCCCAGCTTAGTAATCCTGGCCTACGAGGAAAATGGAATTTCTTTGGGGCCCCTTCCTGATGATGGACCGATAAAATCGGTAGTAAATAGAAGCCTTTATCCCACCTGGAATTCAAGGTTTTCGGTCAGAAATCTTGCAGCAATAGTAGTATATTAGAAATAATTTTGAGAAATTAGATATGAGCGATTATAAAAGAACAGGTATTGAAGATATCGGCGAAAAGAAAAGAGGATTTAATGTCTCGATTAGGACGCTCCTATACGCAACGATATTTGGTACAATTGGAGGAATAATTTCAAGCGTTGTTCCATTTGATATTTTAATAAAAGTATGGTACCCTATTACCGGCGGAACCCAATTAGTATCAGGTCATCATCTCTTATGGGCGATAATTCTGTATGGCCTCACGAAAAATAAAACTGGAATTTTAATCTGCTCTCTTAATAAAGGAATTTTGGAATTTTTAATCACAGGGTCATACGGAATTACCATAATTGCAATAAATCTATTAGAAGGGGGGTCCCTCCTTTTAGGGTTCCTAATTATGGAAAAAATAGGAGAAGGAGACACCAAACTCGGGTGGGCGATCGCGGGGGGTATTGGTAACATAACGCAAGTCCCAGTTTTTTGGTACTTAAGCGGAAAAATATTCATACTTCACATTTCTATCTTTATTGTGGCGATGTTGTTCGCGTTTATCTCTGGCATGTCGATTGCCGGATTATTAGGAAATGTAATAAAAGAATATCTTATAAAAGCTGGCGTTCCTACAACAGCAGACTCTATCAAAAAATTGAAAAATAACTAATAAATTAACAAAAAGTTTGGGATTAAGAAAGAGTAAATGGAAGATCAAAACACTTATGCAATTGAATTCGAAGATGTCTCATTTATATATGGAAATGATAAAAACGCAATTCCAGCGATAAAGAATATTAAATTTAAATTGCCTATAGGAAAAACTCTAATTCTTGCGGGAGGGAGCGGGAGTGGGAAATCAACTCTTTGCAACGCTCTTAATGGAATAATTCCATTTAGAGAAGTAGGATTTTTAAAGGGAGAAATAAAAATTTATGGAAAAAGCGTTTGGGAACAAAGC
>JAHQWX010000276.1 GCA_029856375.1 Promethearchaeia archaeon
CCTGTCCAACAGCCGGCTCAACCGCAACCTGTCCAACAACCGGCTCAACCGCAATCATTTCAACCTCAACCAGCACCAGCTGAGCAGCCTTCTCAAGCAGATATAGCTTCGTTCCGTCCGAAAAAACCTTCGGATGTGCTTAAAGCGCAAGAAGAACAAGAGGTTGAAGAACAACCGGCACTAGTGGAAGAACCTGCTGTTCATTTAAGAAAACCCTCGGATGTGCTTAAAACGCAACAACCTTTTCAAGGAGAAGCAGCTCCAACCCAAGAAAGCGCCCCCCAACCCGAAGCTCCGCAACAAGACATTCCGCAATTAACAGAATACGAAGGTGGAGAAGGAGAAGTAGGAAAAATACCCGAAAAAATACCAGAAGTGGGCAGTCAAGTAATAACAATTCCATATCCTGCAGATGGAGCTATAAAATGCCCAAAATGCGGGCTACAAGATTTTCAAGAGATGCCCGATAAGACGAAGAGACCGCAATATGGAATTTATCCCAAAAAGTATTATTGTAGAAAATGTAGAACCGAATGGGTTTTTCAGACGTAGCGTTGCGCAGTTGTTTACTCGTTTTTCGATTTTTTATGAAATATAAACAACAAATTAAAATTTAGTTTATTACTCCTTTTAACGATAAATTCAAAAGGTTAATATGTTGACAAAATCAGAAGATAATCTAAAAGCAGCTTTCGCTGGAGAGAGTCAAGCAAATAGAAAGTACCTGGCGTTTTCTGAAAAGGCAGATAAGGAAGGTTTTCCTCAAGTCGCTAAACTATTTAGAGCTGCAGCCGCTGCAGAGACAGTGCACGCTCACAATCACTTAAGAGTGCTGGGCGAGATTAAATCCACGGCTGAAAATTTAAAGGCAGCAGTCGGTGGAGAGCATTACGAATTTACTACAATGTACCCCGAATTCATTAATGATGCCGAGGCTGAAGGTAATAAAGACGCCCTTCGAACATTCAATTTTGCGAATGAAGTAGAGAAAATCCACCATAAACTCTACGAAAAGGCGCTGGATGCTGTAAATGGCGGAAAGGATTTGCCTGGAACTGATATTTTCATTTGTCCTGTCTGTGGTTATACGCACGAAGGCGAACCTCCGGAAAAATGTCCAGTATGCGGGGCTGCGGGAAAGGTTTTTAAGAAGGTTGATTAAATGAAATTCTCTCTTTTTTTTATTTTCTATAATTCGGAACCACAATTTGAGCAATAAGTTTCTGTTCCTTCTATCTTACTACCGCAATGAGGACAGACTGAAATTTTTGGAGTTTCTTTTTGAGGTTCTTTTGGAGTTGGCTCCGATGGAACTTTTTCTGGTGAAACAGTGTCAGCTAGAGGTGGCGCTGCTGGAGCCGCCTTTGGTTTTCTCCTTCTAAGACTGAGAATAACTACAAATATTCCCGCAACTACTCCGCCACCTAAAAGAGCGTACAACATAATATCCATAAAACTCGGAGCTCCCCCATTCGGCTCGTTAATTACAAAATAGTTACTATAGTCGTAAACATCTTCGTCTTCTTTATCAATAATTTTAATTCGATAATCTGATCCGGTGTAATTTTTAGAGCTATCTACATACCATTTATACTCCCCATCGTTATCCGTAAAACCATCGCCAGTAATGTTTTCAACTAAAACTGTTCCCTTGAATAATTGTATTATTACATAGGCAATAGTCCCCATAACATTCCATTTAATGGTGAAAGTATCGTCATCGCCCAAGACATCTGAACTAACTGGAGAAGATACGGTGATTTCAGCCGTTTCTCCAAAAGTCCAGATTAATTGGGGGATATATTCTGTTTTAGATTGATAATACGCTTCTTTAGAATATGCTAACACATAATCTGTTTCTTGAGTATTTGCAGCTTTAAGACAGATCGAAATTCCATCCATTGTGTCGTTTATATAATCAGTAACATCAATTGTGTAATACCCAGAATATGAAACTTCAAGTGTGTCTATTTTTTGTCCGTGTGTGGGTTTATTGTTCCAAGTAATAGATAATTCGTTCCAACTTTGAGAAATCAGACACACCGAAATATTATTTGCGGGGTATCCCCCTAATAAATAGAGAGATATTTCTGCTTTTGTAAAATTATCAGGTTTGTTACTAAAATTAAAATGGAAGTAAGTTTCGAAATCGGCTCCCGTGATAAATTTTCCAGCCCTAACAATGTCCCAATTTCCGTAATTCGAAGATGGACTATCTTCGCCAACATAAGCGTCAGCGTCAGGATTGCTTCGAATTTTAGCATCTCGAACAATACATATTCCTGGTTTGATGTTGGAGGTAAATCCTAAGAAGGTTAGAGCCACGATAAGCACAATCACATAAATCCTTTTACTCTTCGTTTTCACCGCCTCCAAATCGTTTGAGTCTTCTTTTCTTCTGTTTAACTTCAATAATACTGGCTCCAAAACCAATCATAAGTGACATAAAAATGAATTCAATGGGAAATCCAAGTATTTCGTAAGTACCGCCATTTCCATTTCCATCGCCATTACCATCACCATTGCTAGTTCCGCTGAAAGATGTACATGTGTTACTAACTGTATTATCTGCACAATGCAGTTGATAAACACATTTATAGTTAGAATTATATACTATAGTATTTCCTGTAACTGTGTTATTATTGCTGCTACGTAGAAAAATCCCATCCTCTTGGTTATATTTTATATTATTTCCAGTAATTGTATTATTATCACATATTTCTAATGATATTCCATTGATATCGTTGTAATTGGCGGTATTTCCAGAGAGGTTATTGAAAGTGCAATAGTCTAAAATAATACCTGCAAGATCGTTATACTTTATTGTATTTCCAGAAATTGTGTTATAATTACTATTTCTCAGAAATATTCCATTCTCCGAATTATTATTTGCAGTATTTCCTGAGAAAGTATTACTATTACTATTTTCTTGATAAATTCCGCTTTGAGTGTTAAAATTCGCTACATTGTTCTGAATGGTCATGTTGTTCGTGGAGCTTAAACGGATTCCGAGGGAATTGCTTGAACAATCGTTATCAATTAGCGATCCATTGGTAACATTATACAATTGGAGTCCCGCATCGTAGATTCCCTTGCTTGAATTGAGTAATGTACAATTTTCAATTCTGAAATATACATTGGAATCTCTAATTATTAGGCAGCTGTTTAGATTATTACCATTAATTGTGACATTTTCGATGACATAAGGATCTGCGTGGGTCCCCGAACCGCTACACCAAGCTTCGGCTTTAGCTTGTTCCCAAGTGTAATTTCCCCCACCATCATTATCTATTGCTAATGTAGATAACACCCAAAATCCTGCGTTTTTCAAGTTATTTCCATCGAATTCGTTAATTTCTTTATCTATCAACCTGTTTTCGATGGTTTTTATTTTAATTTGAATCAGAAGGAAGGATAAATTCAAGCAAATTAACATGCAGCAAATTGTAAAAAGAATTTTCCTTTTTGACACAGTTAATTCGCCTAATTTTAAATTAATTTCTCGAATATCTTGTTTAAAGCAAATATTATATTAATTTAAATCTTTAAAAAAGTTATCTCCTCAAAAGAAGCTTACCAATTCAAAAAGGGATTTAAAGCAACTTAATTCGAAAGCAAATTGCCCACAGAATAAGTTAAAAAAAAATGCTAGAGTAAGGCAAACCCAAGTGATGGAAAATTACAAATATTACGGTTGAGCAAATAGGTATCAAGAGATTATCGGAAGCATTTAATGGTTCTCTTAATATTATATCAGTAATTAAGAATGTAATAGCAAAAATCAAACCCCATGCAGGCCCAACAAATAGCGATGTAATTATGAAACTTACAAGGGTGGCGCTAA
>JAHQWX010000277.1 GCA_029856375.1 Promethearchaeia archaeon
TTTTCTAGTTTAACTGCGGGATTAATACTGTGTCCAGATGAGAAAACATACCCTCCTCCAGGACCAAGTTCTTGAATCAATCGCTTAGCATAAGATTCTACTTCAGAAGTTGTCCCGGTTGCTAGCATTTGTGGACTTAAATTCCCGCAAAAAGTAAGCTTATCACCAAATTTTTCGTGTAGTTTAAAAATATCATAGTCGGGATTTGCCGTCGTTGCTTCAATGGGATTTATCATATCGATTCCAGCATTCACTAGGTCTTCAAATATTTGGTAAATGTCGCCGCAACTATGTAAGATAACTTTTAAACCCGCTTTGTGAGCGGTTTTACAAATTCTTTGTACCCAAGGAATAACATAAGTTCTGTAATTCTTAGGGCTCATGAATAAACCCATTTTATAGCCATAATCGTCTGTCATATATAAAGCCCCCGTTTCGCCCCATTCAATTACTCTTTTTGCCAGTTCTAACGCAAAACTCCCACGATCGTCAAAAATAGATTTGATTTCTTTTCTTCTACTAAGCAACTTACTAAAATTCTCGATGCCGAAACTTTCCCAAGTGGCTTCCATTATTCCGTTGATAAATGGTACGACGAAGATTTCTCCTTTTAACTCTTGCTCTATTTCTTTTGACACTTTATACATTCGCTTCCTCAACGAGTCATCGGGATCTAACGGCGGAAATTCCTGATAATCTTCAAAATCTTTCAATACCCCTCCAATGTAATAAAGCAGAGCCATAGAATCGCTTGGATTGCGTTTAAAGGTCATTCTTCGACCGAATTCGTCGATCCAACCGTCTTTTTTAAAAGTTAGAGGGTGATGGCATAGCGCTGCAGTATAAATGTCATAACCAATCTTATTGTATATCTTTATCCAGGGTTCTATTCCTCTCTTAATAGCAAAATCTTTCTTCGTCATGTAATGCATGAATTTGTTTAATATTTTCTCGCTCCTGAAGCACAAATTATAACAGAATCGCTGCATTTTGACGACCTCGTTGATAAAATATTTTTCTCCGTAATGCTCGCAGACTTTGACATTATCAACAGAGGTTTCAAACGAGGGAATTCGATCGGGTTCCTCGTGGTCAATAGTTTTTAATACTCTCTCGCGCGCGTCCATACTACATTCAAGCTTTTAACTCTAGCTTATCTATTAAAGGATTTGTGATTAACTCATATAAAGCTTAAGAAAAATAAAAAATTAAAGTTTAAGCTCAAGTAATTTCTCTTTGTTACTTAAAACTTTGTCGGGTTTAAGATCATACACTTTCCACATAAAAAGAAATCCTATAAAATAAAAAACTGCAGGCACCGCAAACATTCCGACGTTTATACCCCATTGCGCTTCAACTGGTTGTAACGAAGCTGCTGGATCAAACGAGGTAAGCGGGTGGATTATTCCAAAAGTGATTGCCTGAATAACGATGGATAATCGACCTATGAACGTTCTGAAACCATAATAAATTCCCTCCCTTCTTTTTCCTGTTTTCATTACAATTTCGTCGATAACATCTGAAAAAGTAGCGTAAATTAGCGTCCAAGTAGCACCCATACTTATACCTATTAATATAAAACCAATGATCACATAGGGAAAATCCCAAATAAACATTCCAACGATTAGAAATAAAGCAGTACCACCAGTTCCGCACATATATCCTATTCGATTTCCGTATTTTCTCGCTATTCTAATCCATATTGGAGCAGAAGCAACGCTAGCTAAAAGGAAGGCTAATAAAATAATTATTTCGTAGAAAGGATCTGTTTGTACTATATATTGCACCCAATATGGAACCGACGCAAGCATTAGAGTCATTACAGTAGTTTGAGCTAAATAAGCAAATAAATACGCTACATAATTCTTTTGTTTGAGAGCAAATTTCAATTCTTGAAAATAAGATTCTTTATTCGCTGAGTCTTCTTTTACTCGAAAAGTGCGTTCTATCATTGCTCTGTCCTCTTTCATGCCGGGAATCATTAAAAAAGCCGCAAATAGGCAAGTGATGCTAACCATTATTCCTAGAGTAACATACGACTCTGGCGAGCCTGGGGTTGTCATTAACATTGGTAAGAGCGTTCCGAGGGCTAGCCCGATTAAAGAAAGAAATATCTCAATCCCACCAATTTTAGTGCGTTCCTTTTGCGATCGGAATTTATCGGGGAAAATAGCTTGCCAATTTACAGACGAGAAAGATGTTAACGTATCAAGGAGACATAGTGTAAGAATTAGCCACAAAAATATTGCTATATCGTTTCCTAAAGGGGGCATAAAAATAAGAAAGAAGACTATCGAAGAAGGTATAGTAGTAATAACAAACCATGTGAATCTTTTACCTCTCTTTTTTAAAAATTCCAAGTTTCGATCTGATATATAGCCGGCCAAGGGATCGTTAAACATATTCCAGATGCCATATATTACTATTGCTGCGGAAACAAAAAATACAGGAAGAAAAATTTCTGTTTCGTAAAACTTAAAAACCATAAGACTAAGAAGAGTGATGAGAAAATCGCCGAAAAAACTCCCTAAACTGTAAGAAGTCTGAGTGGCTAGCGAATATTGCTTCTCTGGAGTTTCTATAGAATCGGTCATAATAAATAATTTCTCCTTAAGAAATTTTATCTAAATTAATTTAATTTCGATAAAAACTAATTTAATTGTTTCCAATTTAGTGCTATGTGTAATTAATGTGGATTAAAATCTCCGCGTCAATATTAGAAATTTATAAATAGTCAAAGAAAAAATTAGTACTATACCTAAATTAGGTGAGAAATACGACAAATTCTAGAATTAGAAATGGCTCGATATTTATGTTTACAGTGGGATGGTTTATGGTAGCAATGGCGATAATGTGGATATTCTGGACTGAAATATTTGTTGTGAGCGATTTTCTAGCTTATACAGGCACGACCTACGCCGATTACTTGATTAGCAGCCCAAGATTTGCAGAGTTCTGGTTATTGACAAAGAAATTGATTGGGATTTTTTTACTTGCGACGGGTATTACGATAGTTTTTATAACCCATAACGGTTACAAAAAAGGCGAGAGATGGTCTTGGTACGCACTTCTAATAGCGGGAAATGTACCTTGGTGGACTTTCATAATTTACAAAATATATATTGGATATTACGGAGGCAGTATGGTAGTCTTTGTCATTGGTGCAATACTTTGTGCGATTGGTTTAGCAATCCCAGCTAAGGAATTCATAGGCAAAAAATCGTCCTAGGGACGATTAGAAATAGTGCTTCCTATTTGGAACTTAGCAAAAACAAAAAAAAGGATGTTTTTTTTAATTCTTTAATTTTTTATAATTAAAATGCAATATTATTTACATCTAATATCTCTGGAAGTTTATTATTGCGCTCTAACCAAGCGATCTCATGTCTTAAATACCTCCAAGAGATTTCGCATTTACCTCTTTGTCCTTTTATTTGAGTTTCAAAATCCCAAGGATTAATAATTACTAAATCGCCAATTCTAATCCAGACTCTCTTTTTAATCTTTCCTCTTATTCTCCCAATTCGTCGCTTTCCATCTTCACAAAAGACTTCCATTCTTTCTTGACCATATATTTCAACGATCCGTGCCCACATTTCTCCACTGCTTCTATAGGGCATTTTAACGCGAGTTACTTCTGGTACTTCGTAAGAACTGCCGCTTCTGGGTTTACCTTTTTTATATTGGCTTTTTTTCATTTTTGGCATAATATAAATCTCTTTTAGACTATTCTTAATGCTCTGACTACATTATCTGACAATATTGAACTAAAATTTTAATACTTGACTCGCGTAATTAAAAATCAGAATCACATTTTCCTTAATAAA
>JAHQWX010000278.1 GCA_029856375.1 Promethearchaeia archaeon
AAAAACAAGATTAATCCAATGATAAATCCTACTGTGATATTCAAAAAGAAACAAAAAATCGCAGATATTAAAATTATTGGAAGGGTTTTAATCTCAAAATCTTTAAACGCTATTTTACCAAGTAAAAGGGATGTATAAATGAGCATTGCACCCAAAATCGCTTGTGGAAATTCCGAAAAAAGTAATAAAAGCGTCTGAGAAAAAAATAATCCTAGAAAAAGTTCCATTATTCCTTCTAAAATCATTGATCCACCTGTTCTTGCACCGAAAGCGTATTGAGCAGCTAAACCTCCAGAACCATGGCATAGCGGTATGCCCCCCAAAAAAGGACACACAACATTCATAACGCCCATGTTAAGTGCTAATGAGTTAGCATCAATTGCATCCTCCTTATCTGGAAACAAATCTCTAGCTAAAGCCACAGTAGCAATCATCACATTTGTGAGAGTAAGGAATAGTTGAGCGATGCCAGCCAAAAGCATTCCCCAAAATATGTTTTCCCATGTTGGGATTTGAAATTCAAATATCGGTAAACTAAATGAAAGATCTGATATTAAAACAGAACCATAAAAAAACAAAATGAAAAATCCAAGAATCATGAGAATTATTGCAGAAGGGATTTTTTTGCTGTTGATTAATACGACAATAATTGCGATTGATATAAAGCCAAGCAATAAATCTTGACTAAAAAGTGATATTGCAGTCCATCCTAAAATCAAAGATAATCCCAATTGGATACCGCGAACTGTAATGATAGGCACTCTCTTAGTTATTGCGTTTAACTTTTTTGAAAATCCAAGTATCGTCCAAATTACACCCGTTCCAAAGCCGGTTGAAATGACAAGATTGGGGTCCCATTTCCCCGAAATCGCGACAGCTCCAATAGTTTTTTGCGGTTGAACTGGTAAGGGAAGGTTATATCTTATTCCTAAAACAATATTGGTTATTCCCAAACATAAAAAAATACCCGCTGGATTTATTCCTAAAATTGAGATGTAACCAATAATAAAGGGGATTAAAGTACCCCAATCTCCAAAAGATCCCCCAAGTTCTCTAATAGTAAATTTTTTTGCTTTTATTTTCTTTTCTTCCGGAATTGAATTATTATCTAGTTCCAAATTGAACTCAATACTTTTTTTTTTATCCATTTAATATATTTAACTAAGAAAAGCAAATAAAAATAATATCTTTATAACTTGATTAACATCGGGAAATCCTTAGTTTTATCTGTTAAATTTCCATCTCCGTCTTTATATTTTACATTTGTCGTTATACTGAAGTCTCCTGGTTCTAGCGGTTTTACTTGAACTTCCCATTTTATTTCCTCTCCAGATCTTATTGAATATATTTGTTTTTGAGTTGTTCCACGCATGACTTTTAACTCTTCAGGGAAATCCAAATTAATCTCGACTTCAACAGCCTCACCAGTACTTTTATTTGAAACAGTTATCTCCAACGGAAAAGACTGATTAATAATTGGTGGCTTTAGTTGCTTAAAAAACACTCCCAATTGCGGAGGAGGTGAAGAAATCTTTATGGTGTTTACCTTCGTCTTAACGAAAAAAGTAAGAAAATCGTTAATTTGGCATGTTAACAAAATAGGGCCAATAAAAGAGTTTAAATCGGGATAATTTGGTACTGATATTAGTTCACAGGTTGTTTTACCTCCTGATCGTAATTCAATCGGCAGCTTTGGCTTTTTAATTACGCTTAAATTATCTGATTGAGCAACTCCCATATTAATAAAAGATATTTTTTCAATTTTATAATCCAAAAATTTGCTTTCTGATATATCAACAAGTTTTTCAGTATTAATATGGAGTGAAAATTCTATTTTTTCGTCAGATGTATATTCCTTTCTTTTAAAATTAAATTTCGTCTCCATTAATATATGTGATTTTGCTAAAACTAGCGCATATTTTATTAAAATACCTTCGGAAGGTCTAAACTTGAATTTCTCAAAGTCTTCTTCGATCACTTTTAAATAATTTTCTTTCCTATCCCTTATGGCAATTGTGATGTTTTTAATTAACTGCACCAGCAAGTTTTCTTTAAAAGTAAATCCATCTACTTGTCTCTTCGCAGATTTTAAATAATTTATTCCCTCGTCTTGACGCCCCAATAAAAATAAGCACAAATAAGAAAAGCAAGCAGTAACTATAGCTACAAAATCCCTATTCTTATCTTCCTTTCCCATTAACGCGTATTTCGACGCTAACTTAAAATATCTTCGTGCTTTACTAATATCGTTAAGCATTATGCAAACATCCGCTGCTTGCCTTTGGTATTCTGCCATATTATCATAGTCGTTAATAAATCCAAATGCTTTACTTGCCCGAACGAGTGCTTCTTCAGCAGCCTTATATTGTTCCGCTTGCTTTAACTCTTCCCCAGACTTAACAAATAATTTCGCGGCTTTCTTGAAGTTTTTAATTTCGTAATATCTATCTGCTTTATTGAAGTTCTTCTTAGCAGAGTCAATTAAAGATTGCTGATCCTTTTCTTTCATACTTATTTTGTGGGGACTGAGTGAATTATTAAAGAATAATAATATCTGGCTTTTTAATGTTATAAAAAAATGATTTCATTATTGCTTATTTTGACCGCTCTTTATTCTCCTCTCTTAATTACGCCCTCAAACGATTGAAATTGTCTAAAAATTAGAGGATCTCCTTCTATTTTTGCGAAAACATTAACTGGTGATACTGTTCTTGGTTTATCTCCTTTACTTACCGGAGTTGGTCCAAATAATATACAAAAGCCTGTTCCTTGAATCCAATACGCAACATCGCCCACCTCACAATCTTCTTGCGCGTTTTCTTCTCCTATCTCAACCGGAATTGTTCCATATAGTTCCTCACCCCATCTAGCCAAAGATAATTTCAAGGGTAAAGCATCCCAAATCGCCTGACATGTTTTTGGATTTTTATCCAATAATAATCTCGCTTTGACTTCCCCTATTTTCTCGTTCTCAATAATGATTTCCTTCATGGTCTAACACCCAATATTCAACTATTGATTAATTAGTATTTCTTTGTTTAAAACATTATTAAATATAATTTAATTTAATTGTTATATTAATTCTTGTGATATTAAAGGTAAGATTTCATGGAAATCGATAACAACAAACATCACGATGACGAAAAGTTTGCTTTTAAGATTGAAAAATCCAAGAAATTGGTTTTCCTCGGTGTTTTTCAAATAGTTTGTGCTTGTATTTTTTCTTTGATACTTTATCTTTTTTTTGAATTATTTGGTGGAGAATTCGTGGTAATAGCAGAAAATCTGTGGATTTTATTAGTTTTTGCAACTATTCTCGTTGGTTCTGCAATTTACTCGACTGTAATTATCATTCTTTCGCGAAAATCTGGAAGAATTATTGGAGTTCAATTGAAAAGCGTTAATACTAAGACGGGTTGGATATTGGGGTGGTCAATATGGAACATGTTTCTTGGTGTTGTATTAATCGTAGTATTTGTAGTGCTTTACATATTAGTTGCTGATGTTCTTACAGGGACATTGTTTCTTCTAGTATTCGTTTTGGCTCTTCCCTTTATTGGTTATGGGGTTCTGTTCATTTACAGTAGTCTTAGAATATTTATAAATAAAATTAAACGCAAGGTCAATTTAAAAATTATTGACGGCTTAACGGAGGCCAGCATATCTATTATATTTCTTATCAGTTCATTTGGCTTAACCATTGCGTTTTACAATCCGCAATGGAGTGTCGGCGTACAGCGTCAAAGGCTTTTCGTTCTTGGAGAACAAGAAGGTCGAGGGTATAG
>JAHQWX010000279.1 GCA_029856375.1 Promethearchaeia archaeon
AATGGAAGCTATACGAAAACTGATACTCGATTATTTACTAGAAGAGGGGATGTTAAGAAGAAAACTCCCTAAAAATCCTCGAATTGATTTTGGCTACGAAATTGGATATCCTCCAGATCCTTCCGGTAAAAATCCCAGCACAAGGATGATGGGGATTCTTAAACCGAAAGATAAAGATTTCATCATAATTCAGATTGCCACGCAGATTTCAAAACCTCATGTGGACGCATTAAACTCGCTACCAGAAGAAAAAAAAATATTATTTTTTGTGGAATTGAGGAAATCGCTATTGTTGCGCAATCTAATGTATAATATTGATATTAAGAACAATCGGTACATGATCACTGATCAAATATTTATTGAAGACAACAAAATTTCTAAGAACGATTTGTTTAAAAGCATAAAAAATGTTTTTAATATCTGTCTATATTCTAACATCTTATTAAGCGAAATCTGTTCCGGAAAACTCGATAAGTCTTTTCTCGAACGGGAAAAGGAAACAGCGTCTGGACCTAGTTTTTCATTATATTCGTAATTCATAAGACGGGCGTGATTAAGCTATTTTTGAACGGTGGATTCAAGCTCTTGACAAATTGGGTTATGTGAGAAAAAACAACAGGCCTAATGTCGATTGTATCTTGTGTTCTGTAAGAGACGACGATAAGAACATAAAAAATTTAAAAATTTATCAAGATGACATCGCTTTTATTTGTTTAAATTTGTACCCGTATAATCCAGGACACTTACTAATAGTACCACATAGACATATCAAGTCGTTTCGCGAATTAGACAAGAAAGAAGCTCTCCACATTACGAGGTTAATACAAGGAGTTCAAAATTTAATGGAGGATGTACTTAATTCGAAGGGATTTAATATTGGGATAAATGAAGGACCGAATTCTGGCGCGAGCATAGACCATTTACATTATCATTTAGTTCCCAGATATCCCAATGAACTAGGATTTATTGATATTATGTCTGAAACGCGCGTAGTAATTGAAGGTTTGGATTCTATTATGAAGCGACTTAAAGAAAGAATTAGCGATTATGTTAACAACGATTTTTTTAAGGAATATAAATGATAAAGGAAAAAAAAATATAAAATTTTATATAGACTTTATTGGACCGCGTTTATCGAGTTGCGTTCCTGATGTCGGCTGCAGTAATTCTTTTTCTTTTAGCCGCTTTAGTTAGTTTAATTGCTTCTTTAGTTGCATCAGCAGCAGCTTTTTCTAAAAAGTCGATCAATTTATCTAATGCCTCTGCAGCGACTAGGTCAGCCCCTTCAGCTTTCATTAAGCGTCGAATTGGGGCCTTTGCGACATAAGAATCTCTTTTAGCAGCCTTTTTTGCGGGCGCTTGCTTTTTAGCCATAATAAACTTCCTCCACTAAAAGGTATTTTTTTTAAAAAATTAGTTTTAGTTAATATAACCTATAACTTTCTAATATTTAAATATTGTGTAATTATTCAAATAGAGCTTCAATCTCGTGATATATTTTTGAAGCGTTGTAAAAAAAATTGATAGGTACATTAACCGACAAAATATCAAAAAAAATAAAAAAAAAAGACTTAATTTTTGAAATCAAATTATATCGATGAATAATTAAAACATTAATAACAAAACATTTGAGAAGAATTAATGGGTAAATTTGTTCCAACAAATATTAAGTAATTTGATTTCAAGTATTAAAAAATCTAATTTTATTTTTCATTTTAATAATAAACGTTTCAATTTGATCGTCTTCATTTATGAAAAAAATAAAATTTTATAATAAAAAGTAGTATAATATAATGTAGGCTATAAGATAGGAAATGATGCATAATTACCGAAAATACCGATAAAACCAATTCAAATATAGAAAAAATCGTAAAAAACCTAGAAAAGTTGGGATACTTTACTAGGAACGATGCAAAAGTATATTTAACTTTAGTTAATTATGGATTTTTAAATCCAGCAGACATCTCGAAATATTCGTCTGTTGATCGTGCCAGAGTTTATGATTCGTTAAATCGCTTAGTTGAGAAAAATTTTGTACAGAAAGAACCAATCAAGAGAGGCGCGGGATACAAAGCGAAACCACCTTCAAAAGTGTTTTCAATTATCCGAGAAGAACTAAAAAATAAAGTACATATTACTAACGATTTGGAAGAGAAAATAAAAAAGTTAAAACCACCAGAAGAGAAAGGAGAGTCGCGAGTTTGGAGTATCGAATCGAAAGATAATATAAGAAATAAGATTGTGGACCTGATTGACAAGGCAAAAGAGCGGATAAATTTTATAATTACCCCTGATCTTGTTATGGGGGACGAAGGTTACAAATGGTTAACGGAAGAGCTTTATCTCAAAAGATTTAAAGACGAGAAAGTAAACATCGTGATCGCGTTAAGCGTGTTTCCAGATGTCTTAAGTGAACTTAAAAGGTTATTAAAACTTGGGATAGAAATTTATAAAATCATCGATTCGAAAATAGTACCCTTTGGATTGCTTATAGCGGATAACGAGTTTTTATTAACCACTTTAGACCATCCAGAAGAATTACCGGAGTATAATACCGGGTTATGGTTAGAAGGTGGAAGTAAAGGGCAAATTATTGGATATATGCATTTATTTAACCATTTCATAAGTTCAGAGTGTAAGAAAGGAATGATCATAAAAAAGACGAAAGATGAGTTAGGCAAAATGGTGGAGGTAAAGGAACTTTGAGCTCATTTAAAGCTAAGGTAATAATGGCGGGATCTTATTCAGTAGGAAAAACTTCTCTGATAGTAAGATATTGCGACGATGCGTTCTCAGACGAGTACCATCAAACTATTGGTGCGAATTTCTATATTAAAGAAATTGACTCGCAAAGACTTCAAAACACGGAAGATAGTCTTAAATTATTTGTCTGGGATATATGCGGACAAATTGACAAACTTCTTGTGACGGAATACTACTTTCAGGGTGCCGCTGCTGCAATTATTGTTTTTGACCTCACAAAAAAACAAACGTTTGATAATATCGACTTTTGGATAAACACGATTAAAAGTCTTTCAGGAGATATTCCGTTTGTAATTGTGGGAAATAAAACTGACCTAGTTAAAGCAAGGGAAGTCCCAAAAGAGTTAGGAGAGCAAATAGCAGCGAAATACAGTGTACCATATTTTGAGGCGTCTGCTAAAGAGAACAGCAATGTGGATCTAATTTTCAGCTACATTTCTGACAAAATTATGGAGAAAGTTAAATAATTTTGAGACTATTCTTTTTTCATACTTCACTTAATTGTTTTCAAAAAACATGAGCGTATTAGCAGTCCCGGTATCTCCACTCTCCCACACAAAAAGGAGATTGGCTAAAGTTTTATCCAACAAGCAGTTGGAGGAACTAACCTTAGCGATGGTTAAAGATTTCTGCAAAAAAACTTTGGATTTAAATTGTTTTTCGGAGAAAATCGTGTATTGCTACACGCCTCAAGTTTTAGAATTATCCGAAGAATATGGTTTTTGTCCCATAAGAGAAGAAGCGGGACAAAAATCAGACAATTTTAACGATGTAATCACTCAAATGAACAATATAATTCTTAATAAGTTCAATCCAGAAAATGTAGTTATCTCGTTTGTAGATTTAATCTTAATATCTCCAAGAAACCTCATAGAGATTAAAAATCTACTTGAAAAAAACCAATTAGTTATTTGTCCTTCGGTCCATTCGTTAGGAATCTCAATTATTGGAAGAAATCCCCCGGATGTAATCGATACTTGTTTTTCGCCTTCAGATGGATCCT
>JAHQWX010000280.1 GCA_029856375.1 Promethearchaeia archaeon
AGTTTTCCTTTTTAATGCCTAATTTCGATATAAATTTCTTAGCACCTTCCTTTGATCTTTCGGGTTTGAAATCTCGCGGATTAACCGACCCACTTTCGATAATCGCCCCGTGAAATAGTCCTTTTGAAGACGGTATAGCAAGTAAAATAGCAACTGACTGACCGCCGGCAGACTCACCGAAAATTGTAATATTATCAGGGTCACCTCCGAACTTGTCTATGTTATCTTCAATCCATTTCAATGCTAAAACCTGATCTTGAATTCCAAGATTGGGAGGAATTCCCGATAGATTGAGAAAACCTAAAGCTCCGATGCGATAATTGAAACTAACAAACACAACATTACCGTAAGCGGCAAGTCTTGCCCCATCACTGCGAGGTCTGGCGCCAGTACCAATGATAAATCCACCTCCATGTATCCAAACCATGACAGGCCTTCTTTTTTCATCAGAGCACGGAGTCCATATGTTAAGATATAAGCAATCCTCATCTTCGGGTAATTGTATTTTTGGATCATCGGGTTGATGTTGCGGAGCTATAGTTCCAAATTGGGTACAATCTCTTAAATCCTCCCAAGGTTTTTTCGGACGAGGTTCTCGAAATCGTAAATCACCAATAGGTGCTTCTGCATATGGAATCCCCTTATAGATTTCAATTCCATTCTCTAGGTACCCTTGAATCTTCCCAGATTTAGTTTGAACAATTTTCAATTTCTTATCTATACCAGTATTTGTATAATTGGCTAGAATTATTTAGTATAATAAACCTTTAAAGAATAATTTTTTGTCTCACATATCTTATTCTCAATTGGAATGAAAATCGTTTTAAATTATGACTGAGAATTAATAATCATGGTCGTAATTCGATCTGAAGGAAAATTTAACGATAATACCTATCTTCTTGATGGGAACTTGTACAAATTGATAGGTGCTCTCTCATTATTTGTTATTGAGAATAACGATATAAGAATGCTCGTTGACACTTCTTCGGAGTTAGCTTCGAGAGTTGTTGCGAAGAAACTAAAGGATTCTAACCTTCTTCCAATTCACAAAGTGTTTTTAACTCATTCTCATTGGGATCACGTTCAAGCAGTGCATAAATTGAAAACCCGAATTGGAGAATTCGAAGTTTTAGCGTCAGAAAACGCTATTGAGAACCTTAATCACCCGGAGAATACGAACGAAGGTTTTGGTTATGATGTTAAACCTATTACTAATCTAACTCCATTAAAAGAGGGCGATATTATTGACCTCAATGGGCTAGAACTTGAAATTATAAATCTTTTTGGGCATACAATGGATTCAATTGCTATTTACGATAGTAAAAACGACAATATCTTTGTTGGCGATGCGTTATGTGATAGGAACGACGAATGGACTTATGTCCCCCCTTTAATAATTCCAGACTTTCACGAGGATGAGATGCTGAAAACATTTCAGAAATTAAGGGAAATGAAATCCAAACTGAATTCAATATGTTTAGCACATTATGGAGTATGGAAAGGTGAGCATAAGGATATTATAATCGATGAAATGGAAGATTTATACTTTAAAACAAAAGATACGACAATCCAATGGTGTAAACAAAATCTCTCTCTAGAAGAAATAACAAAGAAATACCACGAGATGTTTACACCAAATTCTAAGTTTCATACAAGAGACAATATTCATGGATTACAACTACAATTGGAATGGTTTACTGAAGGATTAAAGTTATACGGATTTATCGATTAAATCCTAGATAAAGATTTAGTAGTTCGTAAAAAGTTTATTTTGAGCCGAATATATTTAGTCTTAAAGAGAAGAGTTAATTCGAGAAGAGCGTATTTTGGGCGGCCAATACATTTGTGGTGTCGACATTGGAGGAACATGGATTAGAGTAGGCATATGTACTTACGATTTAAAAGAAGAAAACATATTACGCAAGACTGCAAAAACTCCCAAAGACCATCAACTTGCAATTAGTGAGAAAGTTTGCGAATTGCTTAACGAATTGCTTATAGAGAATGGCGTCGGTAAGCATCAATTAATGGGTATTGGTTTAGCGTCTGCTGGTCCTTTCGATATGGAGAAAGGGGAAATATTCAACAACGCAAATTTGGGATTTAAAATTATTCCATTAAAAGAACCAATTCGGGATAAATTTCCACGAATTCCTATTTATTTAATTAACGATTGTAACGCCGCCGTTTTGGGAGTTCATTATTTTGAAGCGGAGGAAGAAGAAGCTGATAATCTCGTCTATATTACGATTTCAACTGGAATTGGAGGAGGCGTGATATGCAATGGTCGTTTATTGCTCGGAAAAGAAGGTAACGCAGCTGAAGTTGGTCACGGATTAGTTGAACCAAAAAGCCAAATAAAGTGTAATTGTGGAGCATATGGTTGTTGGGAAGTGTATAGTTCGGGAACGGGTGTAAGAAAACGCGCTCAAACGGAATTGAATGAGGGTGTATTGAAAGGAAATAAGCTCCTAAAGCTAGTAAAAAACGATCCTACAAAAATAACTGCCAAGGAGGTTTTTAAAGCAGCGAGAAAAGGCGATGACTCGTCTAAAAAGATCGTAGAAGATTGTATTTTTTACACGAAAGTAGGATTTGGCTTGGTTAATAATTTTTACGATTGTGTAACGATTTATGTTGGTGGTGCAATGATGAATGATTCTGATGTTATTTTACCCCCGATTCAAAAAGCTTTTGAAGACAATCCGATAATTTTTACAATTAACAAACCTCCCAAAATCAAGAAAACGAGATTAGGTGAGGATGTTGGACTATGTGGGGCGTTATCGTTAGTAAAATACAAATACGAAAAACACCGAATTGTATTTTAATTAAAAATAAATTGGTAATCAGATTCTTTGTATTAAGTTCATGAGAAACGACAAACTTATTATTACTCCCAGTGGGATTCGAGGGGTATTTGGAAAGGGATTGAATCTTGCGGTCGTCAAGAAATATTCTTTAGCGTTTGGTCAATGGATAAAGAAGTATGGAAATTTTGTAATTGTTGGGAGAGACACGAGAAATTCTGGGAAGGCTATTGAATCTGAAGTAATCTCTGCGTTAACATCAACTGGATGCCAAGTCCTTAATGCAGGCGAGTGTCCAACACCTGTAATTGTTCACACAAAAAATACTCTAGGGATTCCAGGGGGCGTAATTATATCTGGTTCTCATAATCCCGAACAATATAACGCTTTAAAATTTATGTCTAAACAGACTTTTTTAAGCTACGAGGAGTTAGAAGAAATCAGCAAATTGATTGAAACTGGAAAGATTGATAAAATTTCTGAAAAGGGCCCAATAGATGTTCAAGAAATCAATCCATTAGAAGAATATTTAGAAAATTTACTCAAATTTATTGATTTTGATGCCATTAAAGCAAATAATAGATTGAAGGTTATTGTTGATACTGGAGCGGGGACTGCAAAGTTAATTGTTCCTAGACTTTTAGAAATTCTCGGATGTAAGGTAAAAGTAATTAATAATGAAAAAATTAAAAAAGGCAAATTCCCAAGAAATCCCGAACCTGTCGAGTTAAATTTACAGAAATTAAAGCAAGTAATTATTAAAGAGAAGTACGACATTGGATTTGCATACGATTGCGATGCGGATCGCTTAAGTATTGTGGGAGAAAATGGCAAATGGTATCAAGAAGATATTGGATTAGCGTTAATTGCCGAGTATACTTTTAGGGAACTAGCAGCTCAAAATATAAAAGGACTTTTCGTTACAAATAACGCCTCGTCTTTGATG
>JAHQWX010000281.1 GCA_029856375.1 Promethearchaeia archaeon
ATGTGTATAAATCGTATCGGAATTGCGTTTCGCTGCTATCGGGGGTAACAAGGGGCGCATAAAGAGAAACTAATTGTGGATCGTTATCATTTGTATAGTTTTCAACCGAGATGTAATCCAGCATAAATCCTTTATAGTTAAGCAAGTCAGGAAAGGCATCCAAATTTGATAGGAATCTGAAGCGGATGAGACTCCCTTTGTATGTAGATATATTGAAAATATCCATGTTCCATTCTTCTTCGCCTTCATATATTCTTAATGTTGACCAAGTTCCCGACCAATTAACTTCAACCTGAAGACTGATGTCGTCAGGAGGATTCACGCTTACTCTTAATCCGAATTTAGCAATAGGATTTTCGTTTTTGCTCAAGTCGGTAAGATTGATTAATGGGCTTGTTATATTCCCATGAATCCAATCTCCACCAGCTACTATTGGTTGATAGGAATATGGTAATCGACCGAAGGCCGTGGTACCAAAATAAAATGCGTACCAATCAGGAACAATATAATTGATCGGATAAATTCTACTACGATCGTCGAATGGAGCTCCAAAGAGATCTAAATTATATTGACCTAATCTTTTCCAGCCATTACCTAATATTGTCCAGTCACCTTCTGAAGTGGAAAAATCTTCAGAATACGGATAATTTTTCGCAGACGCTTCATTTATAACAATATTTAAATAACCAGATAGAGGATATTTTGCAGTGTGAATACCATCACTACCCCAAAAGCGATATTGATGAGTACCTGCTGACGAAAATTCGAAGTTCATGAGCTGGTAGACAACACCATCAGCGAAAAGAAAATCAAGGTCATTTTCTTTAGTCATAGTGTAGTTTTTCCCATCGATTTCTATGTATACAAATTGGGGTGGAGCATTAGAAGTATCGTTGTCAGTATAAGTAATGTAAAAATCATAATCATCGTAAGTATAATTTGTTGCAGAATTGGAACTCTCAACTAAAGAGGAATTCAATACAGGAGCGTAAATATTGTCTAATGTCGATACATTTAACGAGAAATTTGAATTGCCCGTAATCGCTTTAACTACTAAGACACAGTTTGTTTGATTTTTTTTCGGAGTGAAATAAAGGGTATTAGTTCCAATTGGAAGTGGAGTATCACCCTGAGTTAACAATATTGGTTCTCCAAATTCTGTGGTCTCGTTTGAGTACAAATACAAATCAAGAACAGCTGATGGATTTTCAATCGTCAAGTTAAACCTATACTGTACACCAGGTAAAAGCGATATTTGTCTTGCCCATGCGTGGCTCCCCAAAGGATTTAAGTAAGACGACGATAGGTTGTAATCTGATTGAAAAACGCCTAAACTAATGTTTTTAGTTAGAGCATCAATGGCAGCCTCAACATTTAATCTTCCCCACCCTTCGTGAATATCTTTCCCTCCCAAATTCATACTTGGAGAATAAGAGCTTTCATCTATTTGTTGAGTTTCAGGGTCATCTTCTCTCTCTAAAAGAGTCTCAGTAGCAGTCATTAATAAAGTTGATTTTATTACTATCGTTAATTCTTCCGGATCTAACGACTCCCATGTCGTCCAATCGTTCCATTTTGCTTCGATCAGGAGTTGAATTGCCCCACTAACGACAGCTGCAGCGATGGATGTTCCGTAAAGTGCTATAGTTTGGTTGTTTTCGTAATTTACACTTAATACAGATCTATGCCCCTCAATCTTACTACCCCCAGGAGCGACAATGTCTGGTTTCATCATTTCATCTTGCTCGTCCTCGTCAAATGTTTTCCCAATGCTGCTATAACTCGTTACTTGGTCTTGATCGTTTATCGCACCAACTACAATTGCCTTTTTATTTGACGCGAGTGCGTTAATCGCATCAGCACTTTTAAGACCGTTATTACCCGCTGCGATAACAACTAAGGTTCCGTTATCAATTAAATTATTTATAACCTCGTTAATCGTATCGACATCATCTCCAAAAGTAGCAACGCTTAGACAAACTGCTGTAATATGAAGTCTCGATCTATTGAGTAATATATCTTCTAATGCGCATATCAGACTGGATACATTACCAATACCGGAGTTATTTACTACTTTGTAGGATGCTAATTTCGATGCGTTAGCAACGCCAGTGAAATGAGACTTGTTAACGATATATTGCTCAGCGGAAAACGATAAGGTTAAGTTCAGAGAGAAATGAGGCGCTTTATATTGCTCTTTTTCGTATTTAAAGAACAAATCGTAAACACCAGCTTTACTAATAGAAATATTGTGGTAGATTTGGGAAGGTATACCATCGCTTAATTGCGTTCTATTTACTAATTCCGTATCGTTATGAAGTTCTATCCAGTATTTATCTACTCCATCGATTAATTCTTCCCAAGTAGCGTTTATGAAAATAATTGAATTTTCAATTGAAGCGTTAAATGTGGCTAATTTCAACGAGAAATTTCCAGGGGCAACATAATCTTGGCCAAATAATCCAGTGTGGGAATAATTTGTCGAATGAGTTACATTGATCTTGACACTCGAATTATATGGAACATTTCCCGTACCCGTAATAACTGCCGAAATAAAGGTTCCGTGGGCATTATCATCGTATGGGGTTGATCTTCCATTTACATAATCTTTCCAACTAATAACATTTCCAGCAAGGTTTGTCTCTTCGTATCCATCTGGAAAATATGTATTATTTGGATCTACTCCAGTATCCAAAATAGCCGTTGTAGCGTTAATATTGCCAGTATATCCATTGATATTCCATGTTTCATTCATAACTTTCGCTTGAGCAACTATGTAATTCATTTGAATCTCGATTTCTTCGTTGGTTTCTACAGTAGCGCTTGAGTAATTATTTTGAAAGTGGCTTACATTTTCAGAAGGTAAAATGCCTGAGAATCCACAAATCGTCGAAAAAGTTGCGTTCCAAGGACCATCCATAACAACCCCCCCAAGTAATTTAAATTTATCGATCACACTTTGAGGAAAACTGTTATTATTGAACGATACGATTACATTCAAATTAGAACCGCCGTTTGCTATATGTTTATCTAATGGTCCCTGGGTATTCACATCGGTAATTAGTTCTTCCATTCTTTTGCTACTTCTCGGAGCATTTATGATGGGTATTAAAAACATGAGTATAAATATAATCACTAAAAGTCTAAACCTGCGCGATTTCATTCTTTCTTCCCCTCCTTGCTGTCTGTTGTAGGTTTTGCATTTTTGGCATTAATTCGTTGTATATTTTCCGTTAAGGTCTCTTTTCTCTGTAAAATATCTACTGTTCCTTTCTCAAGTATCATTTTATCGTCTCTTCGCGTCTTTTCGAGCTTGTCTGATCTATAATAAAAAGTAAAATATCTATAGAGCCCTAATACGATTAAACTAATCATAACAGGGATTAAAATTAATAACATCTGAATATATGGGCTCCAAATTATCTTCATTGGAAGGTTATTGGATTCTGCGCATTTTTTAGTTAAATAATAATAATCAACGGTTGCGCTCGATAGATTGTACAATCCTTGACCTTTCCCATAAATCGTATAATAAAACGTAGCGGATTCGCCAGGATCAAGGACTTCGATAATATTTACTAATGTCCCGTCAATAAGAGAAAATTGCGCTTGATAATAGCTATTCATGTCGTTAAGCGTAATGTTTTCCATCGCAATAGTTCCAGTATTAACCACTTTAATTGACACAACGATCTCTTGACCGTTAATAGTATGGGTGGCGGATGCGTTTTTTGTTATTTCAAGGT
>JAHQWX010000282.1 GCA_029856375.1 Promethearchaeia archaeon
AGAAATTATTGAACATTTTCTCGTTTTTCTGTTTTGGACCCTTAAAAAAGATAGATAGTTATCTTTTTAGAAAGCTATTTATACTTCATTGAGTCTATTATTTAAAACGGCGATAACCGATGTAATTAATTCTTAATATTTTAATGTTAAAGTAAAAATTATCATGAAACGGTGTTATAATGGACTTAAAAAAACTGGATTGTACAACATTTTTTTTGTTACTTATGACATTTTCGTCAATTTTTCTGGGTAATATTCAATTTTATCAGCTTATAAAAGAAAATGAATCTGTAAACAAAACAGAAATTGAGCCGTCTCCAGCGGCTTATAGGGCAAATATTGGTGCGTGGATTTTAGTCGCTGGTGATAGATCCGATCACGATATAATTGAATTAATGAAAAGCGGATGCGATATAGCTTATTTTATACTAGCGAGTCGAGATGTTGATCCCAGTGATATAAAATATTTGGGGCCTGATTACGGAACTCCGGGGATTTTTCAAGATGATTACGCTTATCGCGAGAATATTCAGGATGCTATAATTAATTGGGCAGCATCAAGAGTTAGCTCCACAAAAGGACTTGGAATTTATTTGTTAGATCATGGAGGAACCAATAAAATGTGTATTCCTGGTCCAGATCTTTCTGATTCTGATTTGAATAGTTGGTTGGATACATTAGAGACTAATACTGGCTGTAAACGCGTTTATATAATCTATGAGGCGTGTAGCGCAGGTTCGTTCATTAATCCAGTTAGTAAAGACAATCGTATAGTAATAACATCAACAGATGCTACTCATGGCGCAGCTGGACTCCCTGATTTGTCTTGGGCTTATTTTTCTGAAAAATTCTTCTCGTCAATAGTACAATGCAAAACAATTGGAGAGTGTTTTGAAGATGCATATGCATATGTTCAAGCTAACGGTCTCGATCAATATCCATGGATAGACGATAATCACGATGAAACTGGCAATTATGTGAATGTATGGGGTAATCTACCGAATGGAGGGGATGGAAATGACGCATTAAATGTGTGGATAGGTACCGGGGCAAATTGTCCAATTAGTACAATACAGTTCTATCCATTAAAATTCTTTGTGAAGTATGAAGCTATCTCTGCAAGCGTATGGGCAGTTGTGAAGAACAATAATTCGGGGATTGAAAAAGTATATGTGAGAGTAACTCCAGAAGATTGGACACCTCCAGAAGCGGAATCTGACGGGGAGGGGGAGAAGATGGTCGTACCCACGGATATATTAACTCAAGAGCTAACTGATCCCGATGGTGATGGTAATTTTACAGGACTTTTGTACATAAATCGCTATCGCGATTTCTGGGATAAAAAAGGCGATTATAAAATCAGCTTCCACGCTCGGGGAAAAGATGGCACCGTTGCGGACCTTAAATCAACCGAAGTTGTTTTAAACGACGATGGAGAGGCACCCAGTGATACTAGTGCTCCAACAATATCCATAGTAACTCCAAGTCAAAACGCGTATTTACAAGGAGTTATTAGTATAAATACTACAGGAAACGACGATCAAGCTCTCGATAAAATTCAGATTTTTCTCGATGGGACATTGTTAAAAGAGGAAACTATGCCCCCTTATTATCCTTATCCACAAGCAACTTGTAGCTTAAACGCATCTGAATATTCAAAAGGGCGACATAATATTACTGCAGTCGCTATAGACAAGTCAAACAACATTAATTCAACTTCAGTATTCGTTAATTTCATGGATCAAATAATTCCGGGTTATGAAATCGCACCTTTATTCATTGGAACCTTACTAGGAATTATTTTAATTATAAATTATTTGTGTAAGAAAGGTTTGAGAAGGATAAAAATCGAAAGCTGAATCAGTATAATGCAAATTACGCGTGAAAAGGTGTTTAAATGGATTCGAATAAATTGAATCGAAAAACAATTTTAATATTATTAATGGTAATTTCTTCAATATGTCTGGGAAGTATTCAAATTAACCAGCAAGAGAAAGAATCTGAAACTAAGGATACATCAGGAATCGAACCGAAACCAGCTGCTACGAGTGCAAATTTAGCTGCGTGGATTATCGTAGCTGGGGATAGAGAAGATCACGAGCATATAACTTTAATTAAATATGGGTGCGATAGAGTGTATGAAGCCTTAATAAATCGTGGATTTGCTGCCGACGATATATGCTATTTAGGTCCCATATATGGTGGTATGACGCCTTATCAACAGTATTATTCACTTCGTTCAAACATTCAATGGGCTATTGAAGAGTGGGCTCCAACGAGGGGAGTAGGTTCAGCTAAAGGACTTGGATTATACATTTTTGACCATGGTGGGACAAATTATTTGTGTAATCCCGGTACAGATCTTACAGATTCAAACTTGAACACCTATTTGGACAATTTAGAAGCTAGCACCGGTTGTAACCGTATCGTATTAATTTACGAAGCGTGCCACGCTGGGTCGTTTATTAATCCCGTTAGTAAGAGCAATCGTATTATTGTAACCTCGACGGATAGTGCCCATAACGCCCATGGGAACGCTGCAGGTAATTGGGCCGTGTTCTCTGAAGCGTTTTGGTCCTCCATATTACAGTGTAGGACAATTGGAGAAGCTTTCTCCGCTGGTTATGACCAAGTTTTAATAGATGGATATTATTACATCCAGAAACCATGGATAGACGATAATCACGACGAAATTGGCAACGAACCAGGTCCCATGGGGAGCTTACCAAACGGAGGAGACGGAGGAGATGCGTTAAATAGATGGATTGGAACGGGAATAAATTGTCCAGAAACTACTCTAGTCTATTTTCCATTATCGATGTTTGTAAAAGCGACTACTATTAGTAAAAAGATGTGGGTAGTTGTCGACACTGATGCATTGATTGAAAAAGTACTTGTGAGAATAATTCCACCTGATTGGACGCCTCCAGAAGCGGTGACTGACGATGAAAGTACAATACTTGCAATAGATACTGATTCTCTAGTTCAAGAATTAACCGATCCCGATGGTGATGGGAATTTTACAGCAGATGTTTATGTTGCAAGGTATCCCGATTTCTGGGACGATAAAGGAGATTATAAAGTCAATTTCTATGCAAGGAGTAGTGATGGTACGGTTGCAGAGACTAAATCTAGCAAAATTACCTTAAACGACGATGGAGAAGCACCCACTGATACTTTGCTTCCGACAATATCTATATTAACTCCAAGTCAAAACGCGTATTTGCGAGGAGTGATTAATATAAATGCCACGGGAGACGACAATCAAGCCCTCGATAAAATTCAAATTTTTCTCGATGGAGTGTTGCTTAAAGAGGAAAATATGCCCCCTTATCAGCCATATCCGCAAGTGATTTGTAGCTTAAACGCATCTGAATATTCCGATGGACGACATAATATAACAGCCGTCGCTATCGACAAGGCGAACAATTTTAATGCAACTTCGGTATTCGTTAATTTCAGAGACCAAACAATTCCCGGCTATGAAATTCCAGCTTTATTTGTTGGTTCTCTGCTAGGAATTATTGTGATCGTAAATTATCTTTGTAAAAAAGGATTTAAAAGGTTAGAAATCGACAGCTAAATCAAGAGAACAACACTTAGTCCAAATACCAAGATAGTTGAATATTTTCTCCTTTTTTTTATAATTATTTTTTTATATTCTCCTTTCCGAGATAACCATCAATGTTTTATTTCATTAATAAATCTTTAT
>JAHQWX010000283.1 GCA_029856375.1 Promethearchaeia archaeon
CGCCCCTTTTCGAGATATGAGGATGTTTCTGGAGTACTAGGGTACCTTGCAGAGCTTATAAAAATTAAAAATAACGATGTGGACGTGCAAAAACTAATTTATTCTAAGGTTAAAAACTGTTTAGTTGTTGAGGATTTCACTACGGGAACCTTGATGCACAAAAAACACAGATTCAGAGGTAAGTGTGTTACCTTAAAAGGGGAGCAAATTATCGATTACGATTATGTATATGAAACGCCTCACATAAAACGCTTGCAAGGATTATTAAGTCCTTCTAAGCAAATGGACCAATTATATCTGCTTGAAAGTGAAATTAACGACCTTAACGATAAAAGAAAAAATTTAGAAGCGTTAGGTCGAAAACTCGATGTCAAATACCGAGAATACTCAAAAAAAATTGAAACTCTGCCAACACTTGAGATGCTTTTTCGACAGCAGCAAAGGTTCATTAATAGTAAAAACGACAAACTTAAGAAGCGAAAGGTGTTAAACGATAAAATAGAGAGATTGGAAGAGATTATTGAAGACTTAGAAGTCGAAGTCGAGAGCCTAAAAAAGGAACAGGATCCTGAATTTTTTAAATGGCAAAAAGCTTTAGAAAAATTTCCTGTAGAGATCGATTCAAAAAATAAAGAAAAGGACTATTGGTCAAAGATTTTTGATGAAAAGCAATCTTCTTTATCAGAAATTCAAAAAATTATTCAAAACGAGACTGCAGAATTTACGAAAATCGATTTAACTCATAAAGATCTAAACAAAAAATTTAAGGAAAACGACCAATGTGCTTTCGAAATTTTTCAAGAATTAACCGACTTAGAAAACCAAGTTGTGCAGTTAAAAAATAAAAAATTAGACCTTGAAGACAAGAAAAAAGAATTAAAAGACAACGAATTTCAAATTAGACAGGAGAATCTCGAACTTAATTTAAATTACGAAAGAAAATTAAGCGAATTGAACTCAGCGAAAGAAGAACTCTTAGAAAAGACCATCGATTTAGAAAAAATTAACAAAGAAATTGGCCCAAAATTTGTGAAAAAAGAGAGAGAGATTCGTGCAATTGAAGAGATTGAAGGAGATCTTCTCGATATTAATAGAAGATTAATGAGCTACGCCGAAATTGACGAATCTTTAGAAGCCCAAAAAGATGGGATAATAAATACGCTGAAAAAGATAGCAAAAAGCCAAAAACAAATTCAAAAGGACACCATTGAAGCGGAAGAAGCAGAGAAAAATCTAGAGAGCACATATTATAAGAAATTAAATACTACGATTCGAAATTTGGAAGATTTAATAAATAAAAAATTCAAAACATCCGAGATCGAAGCATATTGCTCGATCGAACTCTCGGGTACATTTGAAAAATTAGGAGTGAATATTAAGGCGGCACTATTGAAGGAACAACTACGGGACATTAACGCACTGAGCGGAGGACAGCGTTCTATTGTTGCAATTTGTTTAATGTTGTCCCTACAAGATATCAGATCAAGTCCCCTATGCATATTCGATGAGGCGGAAATCTACCTTGACGAGGATAATGCCGAAATCGTATACAAGCTAATAAAAACGACTATAAAAATAAATAAAGTACAAATTATAATGCTCATGCCAAAGTCTTCGAGAACAGTATATACTATCGCAGATAAAATCATTGGAGTAGCAAGAAACGGAAAAACTGGGCCATCTACAATCATATCACCAAAAATAATGAAATCAGCTAAAAAATAAGATAACTACAAATTATGGAAAATCATAACAGTAATTTACCAATAATTTTGCAAGAGATTCAGGATATTTTGGAGGAAGTAAACGAGGGTTCAAAAGAAGCTTTAAACGTTGACCTTTATCCAATATTTCAGCGATTCAAGCGCTCCATAAAACCAAACAATTTAGCTGTATCTTCAAACGCTTTTGGAAAGTTATGCTCTATTATAGAGTCGAAATTTAACGAATTACAGAGATTTATGGCCCTATTTGGCCAAGAGAAAAAATTTTTAACTTATTTGGAATCGGAACCAACAGACTCCGAAATAAACGAGTTATTTCGCAGTTGTTGGTATAAACCATTTAACTTAAACGCATTATCGCTTCGCTTTCTCGAAAAAAGTAAAATGTTGCTTGAAGGTAGGAGATTTGAACCTATTGAAATTGAACACTTTGATATTCCAGAAAAAGACCAAGAGATGATCTTAGAAATACCTTCTCAAACTTTTCAGAAGAAAGTGGATAGCTTTTTCAAGGAAATAAAAACCAAATTACCATGCAATTTAAACGATATTTTTGAAGAAGTAGCAATTAACGAAGAAATTTACGAAAAGTTTGTTTATTTACTTCATTTAATTCAAAATGGAGAAATCCTTTACCAAAAACAAACAAATTTTGTTTATATACCAAAGCGTGAAAAAAATGAATGAAATATCTATATTAATGTATTTGTTAAGTAAAAAGGACATCGTTGACGAAATGGGCTCAACGAAGGAAGAAATATTAGATTATTTGAGAATTTCTGGAAGGAATAGGGGTTATTTTTTTCGGAACTTATTAATTGAGCTCTCTAATTATATAGCTCCTTTAGGGCTTGAGATTCAATTCAATCCCTTAAATAATCGATGGTTTCTAGCTTATAAATCAAATATGAACGAGTTCATTTCGGCAAATCCGTTTCAGGACAAACCTCGTTTAGCCGCTACATTATTCTGTGCCATTGTATTATGCTTAAAAAACAATGGCGTGGTGAAGATTGCAGAACTCCAAAAAGCAAGACGCAAAAAAGATATTCGAAACGATATCGCCGAATTGGAATCACTGGGATACATCGAAAGATTAAAAAGTAGTACTGATATAAGATTAACTCCGTTAATAGGCTATCAGTTGAATTTGGAGAAATTATTCATGAATCTATCGATAAAATTAACCAGTTAACAAATTTAAAAGTAATTTAAGGAGTTTTTATTTTTTTGGACCACTAGATGTGGTGATAATTTTCAAAATCATTGCTGCTGCATTATCGTTAAATTCTTCCATACCTTCTAGATTCTCTCCTACAGTTTGAAAAAATCCAGCGATTTCTATTCTCCTTTTCGCAAAATAATTAGATATTTGTTCTTTCCATTTGTTAATTGTTTTCTCTTTTTGAGGTGCAGTACCTTTCATTAAGTCGCATTTATTAAGGCTGACATAGATTTTTTTGGGAAAGAACCGTACATCTTGAAAGAATTGGAATTGTTCCTCGATAGAACGATCCATTGCGAAAATCACTACTATGTGAGAAGATATTCGGCTTATCGTTATAATTCCCATTTTAACCACGGCTCTTTGTTTGTCGCCTCCGGGTGCAAAAATCGTGTGAGCTTTATTTTCTGACTCGTCTCTAAATACTACTCTGTTCGGGTGTATGGTTTTCGTTTCCTTCTTTTCGCTTGCTTCTTGGGGTAAAGTAGCTTCGCCAGAGAAATCTGTTTTTACAATTACGCATTTTCTCCCGTTTTCCAACTTCTCAAGCTTCTGTTTATTGATGTAACTAACAAATAATCTTAAGAGAGTTGTTTTTCCCACGGAAACTGCTCCTAATAATCCGAGATTCACCATTTTAATCTTCCTCCTCCTTTAATAATTTGTTTAACAATGTCTCGTAATCGGGAATCAAATATTGTTCGAGATACGCGTTATTATGCGAATTAATAAGTGCTACGAGTACTTCCTTTAAACTTTTAG
>JAHQWX010000284.1 GCA_029856375.1 Promethearchaeia archaeon
AACATTTTTAGGATTAATCAATTTCACCGCTTCAACTACTTCTATTGGATTCATAGTGAAAATCCCCCCGCAAGGAAGCATAGCGTAGTCAATCTTCTGTTCTGCCAGAGACTCCATTTCTGGAACTAAATCTGTGTCGCCAGCGTGATATAATTTCACTTTATCATCGCTCACGATGTAACCGAGATATCCCTTCTTTCTTTTGTGCAAAAAAAGTTTGTGATTATACGCAGGAAATGCTTTAATATTTATATCCTCAATGTCAATCGATTCTCCTTCCTTTAAACCCTTAGCGTTCCATCTTTTTATAACTTTTTTGCAGGTAATTGGGCAAATAATTGTTGTATTTTCTTTTCTAATTTTTTTAATTGACGATTTGCTGTTATGATCGAAATGTCTATGTGAAATAAAAACTAAATCTGCCTTTTCTGCACCATCGGGTATTCTAAACGGATCAAAATAGATTATTTTTTCTGATAGTTCTACCTTGAAACATGATTGCTTTATTCTTGAAATTTTTATCACTGTTAATCCCCTCTTTAATTAAAAAAAAAATAAAAAAAACACAAATTAATAAGATTAATTTTCTCCTTTCAGCATTTTTAACCAACCCTTGTATCCATCGGGTCGGTCTCTAATATCTTTATAGCGTACTGCTTTCCCTTCTTGACGCGGGAGAGTTCCAGGATCAAAAACGGTTACATTTATTCCCAGCATTATAGCTTCCTTTAAATTCTTTTGTAGCTGTTCTTTTGCCTTTTCCTTATCGATTCCGGGTTTCACTTCGACATTAACGGTCACATTATCGTACACTCCAACCGTGTGATATATAATCAAATAAATATCCGTGAAGTATTGACTTAGATTGAAAATTTCTTCTTCGATCATGCTTGGATATATATTCACACCTTTAATGACGTGCATGTCGTCTCTTCGTCCTTGAACTCTGTCCATTATATATCCAGTTCTACCGCATGGGCAATCGCTTTTGCGAAGAGCAGTTATGTCTCCGGTTCGATAACGAAATATAGGTATTGCTTCTTTCCATAAGCTCGTCAATACTAATTCTCCGGTTGCACCTTCGGGTAATACTTCTCCAGTCTCTGGATCGCAAATTTCGGGATAGAAAAAGTCGCTCCACAGATGGAGGCCGTTTTGCTCTTGACATTCGCAAGAAACACCTGGTCCGCAAGCCTCAGTTAATCCGTAATTATCGAATGCTTTTAATCCAAGTCGATCTTGAATTGTTTTTCGCGTCGATTCTGCCCACCCTTCAGCGCCTAAAATTGCGAACTTAAGAAACAGATCCTCCTTTTTAATTCCTTCTTCTTCCATAACTTGTGCTAATCTCAATCCAAAAGAAGGTATAGCGTGAAAAGCTGTTACCTTAAATACCTTAAAGAATTCAAGTTGTCTCGAAGTCATTCCTGGTCCAAAAGGAATCAACATTGCACCTAATACAGTACATCCCTGGGCGTAACCAAAACCGCCTGTAAATAATCCAGCAGAAGTAGTGTTTTGAAATACATCTTCGTTTGTCATTCCAATTGCAGCTAAATTTCGCCCACATAAATAAGACCACCCATCAAGATCGTTCTGGGTGTAAAATCCACAAGTCGGTTTATGACCAGATGTTCCACTTGTCGCGTGCATCCTTACGACATCTCTCATGGGAACGCATAAAAGTTTATTAGGGAAGCTATCTAAGAAGTCTTTTTTATTCATGTAAGGAATTTTTTTAAAATCCTCCAAGGTTTTTAGGTCTTCCGGCGAAATTCCCGCCTCTTTATACCTATCTCTTAAAAATGGTATGTTATCGTTTAAGCGTTTTAAAGTCCATCGACCTTTTTTAACGAAATTTTCCTCAAGCTTATCCCAGGGGTTCTTTTCTAATTTCTCATCTAAATAATTATATTGCATTTATTCTCATCACTAAAAATGGATAAATTGAATATAATAACTATTTATGGAGGGATTTATATAAAGTTTTTAAAATTAAGCAAGATTATTATTGGAAGCCCGCTAAATTGCATATGTAAGACCGTTAAAACCATCGGTTCTTTCAGTTATTTTCTTCCAAATGATTGAGTTTCTAAAAACAAAGTTTTTTATATAATTAAGTCAGAGTAAAATTAAAGTGGGAGAATTATCCCATTTCAAAAAAATTTTTTATTAAACGAATGGTGAAATATTCGATGGATCTTAAAGAAAAACAAATGAAATGGACTAACATAGAAATTGGACTTGCTGTTGGTCTCATTCTGGGATTCTATATCGGAGCTACATTGGGTAGTGGCGGACAATTCTATGTGTTTAACATAGTTGTTTCAGGTTGCATTATTACTCTCTTTATTGCGGTGCTTTATCTCTATGTTGCTGAAATCATGGTGAAAGAAAAGGCTGTAAAAAAGAAGGAGGTTAAAGAATAATGGGCATTAATCCAGCAGATACAGTTATTTTTTGGATTGCATTTATTGTCTATTTGGTGGTACTTGCATTTATTGGCTACTACAGTAAAAGAAAGACGAAAACCATTGCAGATTTCATGGTTGCGAATAGAACTATCGGATCGATCTTAACAGGATTATCTTACGGTGTAACATATTTTTCGGCGGTATTACTGATTGGGTGTCCAGGTTTAACGTGGATGCTAGGTTCTCAGTGGATGATAGTAACGCTACTTAATCTTGCTTTCGGAACATTTGCAGCGTTTATTCTCCTTGGCGAACGAACGCGAAAAATGTCTCAAAAATTAGAAGCGTTAACGCTCCCCGAATTGATCGCTAAACGATATCAAGACGAGAAACTTATTCGCCCAATCGCTGGTATCGTAATTGCAGTGTTTCAGTCAATCTATTTAGTATCTATCTATACTGGATTGGCGATATTATTGCAAATTATGTTTCCCGGCTTTGAATTAGCATACATTCTCGCGGTGATTCTATGTGGAGGAATAACGGCACTTTATTTAATTATGGGAGGTTCTCACAGTGCCATACTTTCTGATCTTATAGAAAGCATAGTGATGTTATTAGGGCTTGTTGTTATCATCGCTGCAGGAATTTGGGCTGCAGGGGGTCTTGTTGGGCTGAACGATAATATCTACGCGGATATGGCCGCAGCTGGAGCATCTTCTCTTGCAGGACCGCCTGAATCGTATTTTGCAGCTAATCCTGATGCGTGGTTTTTGTTTCCGAATTTATTAAGCATGAGTATGATAGGAATGGCTTTAGTAACCACTTTTGGGACATGGGGTTCCCCTCAAATGAGTACTCGCTTTTTTGCCACAAAAGATCGAAAATCGATACGATACGGAATGCTAATTAGTTGCCTTTGGGTTTTCGTGGTTTCCTTCTGTGCGTGGTTCGCGGGATATGTCGGGAGAGGTCAATTGGTGACTGGCGGAGCAACCGAATCCTTGAAAAACTTTGCTATGACCTATTCTGGTACATCAACTCCCCCAGCAAATTGGTACGAATACACGATGCCTTGGCTTATTGCCGAGCAAGAAGTTATACCGATTTGGTTGGCAGCGTTATTCCTTGCGGGAGTTACTGCAGCATCCCTTACAACTGGCGAGAAGTTAATACTCGTGGCGAGTTCGGCAATAAGTCGGGATTTCTATCAAGAGGGAATCGCAAAAGGAAAAAATGTTAGCGACGAAACAACTCTTAAGATAACTAGATACGCCATCATT
>JAHQWX010000285.1 GCA_029856375.1 Promethearchaeia archaeon
ACATTCTCTAAGCTTTCTTGAAGGTTCTCAATTTTTTGGCGCAACTCAATATTTTTTTTCCGGTATTGATCTCTTTCTTCTTTAATCTCGCTTATATCCTGCTCAGAATTCTCGATATCTTTCTGCGTTTTTATTTTTTTATATATTTCCTCGATTTGATTTTCCAATTTATTGATTTTATCGTCTTTTTTTCTTAGTTTCGATTGAAGTATTATTATTTTTTTTTGTAATTCACGTACATCTAGCTGCGACATCAGAATTCAGCTGGCTTCCTTTTAATTAATTAATATGTTACTCCTTTAAAAAATAATATTTTTTCAGATATTTAAACCTTAAATTTCAGAACCTAACTCAAAGGTTTTATCGGAAATCGTTTGATCATCGCTAATTTTACTATTTGGAGCTAATATTACGTTATCTAAAACAACATTGTTGCCTATAGTACAGTTATCACAAATAATAGAAGAACTGATTTTACAACCCGCACCGATATTCACATTATCCCAAATAACGCTCTTCTCAATAATTGTGTCTTCTCCAACTACTACCTCAGTTCCTATAGATGTTAATTCTTTAATTTGTACATTTTGCTTTAATATAACCTTTTCTCCAAAGCAAGTCTTTTTCTGAATTTTCACATTTTCTCCTGAGTCAATTATGAAAGAAACCCAGATTTCATCGTATTCTTTTCCATTAGGAGTTATCGGCCAACTATACTTTCTTAGGAGATCCCAATTAGCCCACAGATAAGTCTGGGGATTTCCCACATCTAACCAATAATAATTCTCAACATAGCCATAGAGGTCATAATTATTTTGTAAAAGATACGGAAATACCTCGCCTCCAAAGTCCATTAAAGGTTGATTTTCTAATACATCAATGATTTGGGCGTTGAAAGCATAAATACCAGTGTTGATAATATTCGTATGCAAATATAAATCCGTTCTTTGAGCCATGCTACTCACATATAACTCAGTAGGCATAGGTTTTTCTAGAAATAGGTAAATTTTTCGATCTTTATCCAGTAAAACCACGCCATATTGAGTTGTATGCGTAGCAACTGTTTTCATTGAGATTGTAGAAATTCCCTGTTTTTCGCTATGATAATCCATAAACTCCTTTAAAGGCAAATTGGTTACAATATCTCCCATACTCACAATAAATTTTTCGCTACGGACATAATCTTGTATTTTTCTAATTGCATCAGCTGTACCTTCGGAGTCTAGTATTGGATATTCCAATTCTACATCTTCTAATTTGTCTTTCGTCCATTCTTTATCTAAATGATTCTTCAGTAGATTACCTCCATGCGCTAACGAAATTATTATATGTTTAATTCCTGCGTATTTTGCGTGCGCTATGGCATAATCAATCATTGGTTTATTTGTAACTTTTACGAGAGGCTTGGGAATCACTGATGTAAGGGGTTTTAAGCGTTCTCCAATGCCCCCTGCGAGTATAATTGCACTCCACTCAGATGTCATACGCATTCAAAAAGCTCTTGTAGTTTTATGGATAAGATGAAAATGAATTCATAATGAAAGTATATTAAACTTTGCCCAATATCTTATGGAGGAATATAATAGTTTTAACTTAAATATTTTAATCTTTAGAATGAATAATTCTCTTTTGAATAATAGTTTTCAAGCTCTCGGCTACATTTTCTGGAAGTAAACGAGCTACCCTCATATCGTCAGCCATTTCTGCCCCGCCTACGAATTCATAGGGGAGTATATCACCAAAGAGATGAAAATTAGCCTTTTCGTATCCATACGGTTTTGTGTTAATAATGATGTTTCTATGACGGTTTACATCCAATTCATTTAAGGCACTCCAGATAAGCTTTAAGCTTTTTGCTAAGTCATCAAATTGTTTGATTGAGAGTTCATCTAATCTTTCGTAATGATTATTTGGATTAAATCGTAAATGATAATTTCTAACAGGGCTACCGGTTGCAAAAAATGTCCAATATTTTGTCTTTAAAACCGTTCTGGTACCTCCGCCGTGTTCCGATGTACAGAGATGGCATTCTCTATTTTTCATTTTTTCAAAAGCTTTAAGGTACATTTCAATGCGTGCTCCGTGTCCATCTTCGTTTAAATCAACATACACTTGAGAATGTAATCTTCTTTGAGAGCCTCCAACGCTTCGTCCTATGTTGAAAAAAGGAGATACTGGGATATTTTTAATTCCTTTCTTATTTGCTTCTTCAACGACATATTTTATTCCTGCTTGAGTTGATTGAAAAACTGCTGAGATCACATCATCTGGAATTGTTTCAAATTCTAAAGAATCAAAGTAATCCTTCGAGACAGTCACTAAATTCACTCCATAAGCTAGCTTCGAATTGGAAGGTAAACTGTTGATTATATAATCGTAAATACCTTGTTCTACATATCTTGCCATTGCGGGATATCTATTAATGAATGTAACTGCTTTTGCTTTAATTTCATGGTATCGCCTTGGAGTGATACTAAATGGATCATCTACTTTTCTACTGCCATCACATATAATTAATCCAAATCCATCTCCTACTAGATTGCCTTCCTCGTCGTACAATGGTTTAGCATTAAATACTGCTTTAAACGCGTCGTTTCCATCCAGTTTTTGATCAACAACAAATGCTCTTTTTCCGCGAACCGGAGATATGTAGCTATAATGCCCATAAATTTTTGGTAAAACGATATTATACCCATTATCTTGAATTTCTATGGGAACATTACTTAGAGGGTCCCATCTTTTAATGGGTACCTTTTTTAAATTCGAAAAACTATGAGAACTAATAATACCCCACTGCATAAAGGGTATTTCCCACAACTCTAATTTAGTCTTAGATTCGTCTAATTTTTCGGCGGTAGTTATTTTTTTTTACCCCTTACAAGAATAGATCTATAAAGTTAATACATTTCATTAAATATTAAATTATTTTAAATTTTGCAGTTTCGCAGAAATTTATTACAAAGGTAAAAAAGGATGATTTTTTTATAATTCTCGATTTCGTTTATTTTTAAAAGATCTCTGCCCAAAACCCCAATCAGGTTTTTTTCCATAACCATTCTTAAGTCTATCCTTGTATTTGTTTCTTGAATCAGAATTATTTTTCAAATTTCCAACCTTGTACAATGAATGAAAGTAGTATAAATATTATTAAACCTTTAACATTAGTTTAGAAATTTCGAATATTTAAATTTTAGTGGATTTTCGTCGATTTTCGTCGGTTAGGACGACAAAAAAATAATTATGAAATTGAAAATTCCAACTCAAAATCGTCTAATCTATTTGAAATTAAAAGGTTTAATCCCTGAAATATTTTCTGATATCCATCATTTGTTCGAGAAAATGTTTTTATTGGATATTTACCCATCATGGCATTTTTATTATTTCCAAGTATCTTCACAGAAAAGGTCAGACCGTAGGTTTTATCGTGGGCAGCAAAAAAACTGCTATTCTTAAACGGTTTTACTTCAGCAAAGTCAGTTATAGATTCGTCAATATATTCCTTTAACTTAATTTCATCAAAAGTGAATTTAAATTGGTTCGGATCTCCATTAAAGTAGAAAGGTATTTCAATGCCAACACGCAAATCGGTTAATATTTTATCTAAAATGTCAGACTTTGTATTTACGTCAGAGGGCTTAATATTATAAGATACAAGAAATTTATTTGAACCATTTTTAATATTAATCGTTTTCATTA
>JAHQWX010000286.1 GCA_029856375.1 Promethearchaeia archaeon
GGATTAAAAAAAAGGGGTTTTAATGAGTAATATATTTTTTAATAAATCCATTGAGGAGGTGTGCGCCAGTCTTCGAACTGACCAAAAAAATGGATTGGTCTCTGTAGAGGCAGAAAGAAGGCTAAGAGAGTACGGTTTTAACGAAGTCCCAAAAGTAAAGAAATCAATTTTTAAGGTGTATCTGGCGCCGCTTTTCAATTGGCTCATTGTAATTTACCTTTTAGCTACTTTATTTATGATAGTGGTCAGTTTTTTAGGATTTGAGAGCAATATGACAATTATTTATTCGACACTCGTGATTGTTTTTATTAATTGTCTTGTAGCGATTATCCAGCAGTATAGAGCAACTAAAAAACTTAACGCTTTAAGAGAATTATCAGCACCTACATCAACAGTAATAAGAGATGGCAAAAAAATGGAAGTTCCCTCCAAGGAGATCGTTGTTGGGGATTTATTAGCGTTGAGCCAAGGTGATAAAATAGCTGCGGACGCTCGAATTATTGAATCCACTAATATGTTAGTCAACGAATCTAGCTTGACCGGGGAAAGCGAACCAGTAAGGAAACTGGAGAAAGGAGATGCGCTTAACGAGCCGGATATCCCTATTGGAGATCGCGCGAATATGGTGTTTTTTGGGACTTTTATTGCCACAGGCAATGGAAGAGCGATTACAGTTGACACGGGCGCGAATACTGAAATAGGAAAGATTTCTCACAAAATGGAGGAGGCTGGCACGAGCGACATCCCGATAAGGAAAAAAATGAACAATTTTGGGAAGTGGTTGGGATTACTAGTTATTGTTTTTTGGTTAACTATAGTAATAGCTAAAGGGATCGCTACTGGTCAATTGGAATTCATAACGAGCTTAAATTCAGCAATGGACATAATGCCCATCAACATTCCTTTATTAACAGTTATTGTTTTGATAACTGGAGTTTTGTACATGGCAAAAAAGGGTGTGATCATACGAAATCTAGCCTCGGTTGATAGTCTCGGTAGAGTTAGCGTTGTCTGCTCTGACAAAACTGGTACATTAACTAAAAACCAAATGAGCATTCAACATGTGTGGGTTAATGGTTCGCATTTCAAGGTGACGGGAAGCGGATATGAGCCCGAAGGCAACATTATTTTAATGAAAGACCCCAAAAATCCAAAATATGTGAAGAATATTGAAAAATACCCTCAATTAAAATTGCTCCTAACTGCTGGATTCTTGAATAATAATTCCGCACTCATTAAAAAAGAGATTTCAACTACTGGAAAAGAAGAATTTTTCAAATGGGATATAGTTGGCTCTCCGACAGAAGGCGCACTCATGGTTCTGTTTCAAAAGGGAATGGGAGATTATAATCTCGACGAAGAATTTAGTTCGGAACGAGAGTACCCTTTTGATTCCGCGATAAAAAGAATGACGAAGATCTATAAAAGAGGTGATAAACACTACTCTTTTACTAAAGGTGCAACCGAAATCTTATTACCGTTATGTAGCAAGGTAATATATAGAGACAACGAGGTCGCTTTTACTGAAGACATTAAAAGTGATATACTAGAAAACGCAAATAAATACGAGCAGATGGGGTACAGGATTTTAAGTCTCTCTTACAAAAAGCTGGATTTCCTACCCGACAGTTCTGACGAAGGTAGAATCCAGTGCGAATCGGATATGATATATATTGGTTTTGTAACAATTTTGGATCCACCCAGAGAGGGAGTTAAACAATCGGTAGAGCAATGCCATAGCGCAGGTGTAGATGTAGTGATGATCACTGGAGATTCGCCAGCAACGGCTAGGGCGGTTGCATCTCAAATTGCGATTGTGTCCGAAGGAGATACGGTTTTAGAAGGCAGTCAAATTAATGCTGTCAAGGATTACAATAAATTTAAAAGAATTAAAGTATTTGCGAGAGTATCTCCAGAACATAAGCAAGACATAGTCAAAAAGTATAAAGACGAAAAGAAAGTCGTTGCTATGACTGGAGACGGAGTCAACGATGCCCTTGCATTAAACATGGCCGATGCAGGAGTAGCAATGGGAATTCAAGGAACTGATGTGGCGAAAGAAGCATCGGATATGGTAATTTCTGACGATTCATTCAACTCAATTGTGTATGGCATTGAAGAAGGTAGGGGCATATTTGCTAAAATTCGAGCAATCGTGTTCTTTTACATTTGTATTAACCTTTTCGAAGGATTGTTCCAATTTGTTTGCGTAGTCTTTTTAGGATTACCTTATTTCTTAGGTACTGAAGCGTTTGCAATGCAGTGGTTATTCCTTTCTATTACTTTACACGCATTACCGGGATTAGTTTTAACCTTTGATACAACATCTAAAGATGTAATGAAAGAAAAACCGCGCGACTCCGAAGAAATTTTATCAAAAAATATCATTATATTGATGCTTTGTTATGGTGCTTTACTCGCGATAAGTATGGCCATCGTTTATTCAATTTGTATCACTAATGTATACGGAGTTTTCCCAGATAACATCAATTTTGGAGCATTGAGCGATGGTTATCTTTATACAGAAGAAACAATTGATATATGGCTACTTCCGGGAGCTAATCCAGATCTAATTAAAATACAAGGAAAAACTCTAACAATGCTTATGTCAACACTTTACATTTGCGAAACGGTACTAGTGCTCCAAATACGACGCCCAAATAAGTCTTTATTGCAGAGTATAAAAGAAGATAGCAATAAAAGAATGTACATGATTCTCGGTTTACTTTATTTTGCGTATTTAGCGTTAATGTACATACCTGGAGTACAAACGACATTGGCAAGATGGAATATTAATTTCATGTTTATGTACTTAAATGGTTTGGATTGGATTATTTGCGGCTTAATTTCGCTCATCACAATTCTTAGTTTCGAAGTCATAAAATTCTTCGCACGCAGGAAGGATATTTACTTTTAAATTCGTCATACTCGCGAAATTTCTTAATTATTTTTTATGACAATTTAATTTTTAAAATACTTTATATTCAAATCTATATAGAAACGCAAGAATTAATTATTATTTTAAGTGAAAAAAATGAATAGATCCTTAGTATCTGTAGTCAAATACGAAAAACCGCTTGAATCAGTTCGAAAGGCTGTAGAACTCGCCAAAGGTCTTGATCATTTGCCCCTTAAAGCGAAAGTGTTCATAAAACCAAATATTGTGTATTGGAATCGTCATAGCGATTTCCCAAAATGGGGCGTGATTACGACTACTCGTGTTATTGAGGATGTTATAATCCTCCTTAAAGGGAAAGGAATTGACGACATTACGATTGGAGAGGGGATCATTTCCGAAGATGCAAAGGATAGAGAGACCGCAATAGATGCGTTTGAAAAACTGGGATTCAATACTCTCAATGAACTTTATGGAGTCAAGGCAATTGACACATTTAATAGACCTTTTGAAAAAATAGAATTAAGCCCACAGATGAGCATAAAAATGAATTCTGATATGCTTAACTCTGATTTTATCGTTGATATTCCCGTTTTAAAAACCCACGCGCAATGCATGGTAAGTTTGGGGATAAAAAATTTAAAAGGACTGTTAAATATTGCTTCTCGTAAAAAAATGCACAGCGCCGATCCTGAGTTGGATTTAAATTACAATATCGCTCAACTTTCGAAGCAAATACCCCGGAGTTTGACAGTAATTGATGGAATTTATACGATTGAACGAG
>JAHQWX010000287.1 GCA_029856375.1 Promethearchaeia archaeon
ATGGGAAGTCTCTCCAATCAACGGACATGTTGGCGCTGTCCAACTTATTATTGAGAAAATTGGGAGGATATCTACTATGATGCGCATTCGCTGGGAGGATCCCAAATCGGTCCCAATTCCTACGATTTATTCTCATGTGCTGGCGGGTAGTATTATTAATAAAAACAATACGCCCTATTCTTGGCTAGTTCACGAATACGAGAAAATCCTAACCGGAGCGCGAATTAAATCCACTTTTAGACTACCCGCGAAAACACCTCAATGGTTCCTAAAAGCGCTACGCAAGCACAATATAGAAGAAATCAATCAATTTCAAGAATTTCTTCCATCGTTATTTGAAAAGAACAAAAACGGTGGTTAAAATTCTAGAAGATTTAGTTCCTTTAACAACTTCTCAGATTGATTTAGCTGTAGATCTTATGGTTAAGGCAATTTTCGAGGATCCTTCGTCAATTTATTTTTTTCCTGATGTTACTACAAGAAAAGAGAAGTTATCTCGTTTGTGGAAGTTTTTTCTTGGTCAGGTATTATCTAGTGGGGAATTATACGCAACATCTTCGAACATAGAGGGCCTTGCGGGATGGATTTCTCATAATCCTGCGGAAAATTCGGTACCTAAAACGCTTCAGGGCGACATTATGTCACTGACTTTCAAGATGGGATTCGACGACATGATGAAAATATCGTATCATATGATGTTGTGCGGTCAACTTCACGAACAACATGTAAATTTCCCTCACTGGTGTTTAAGCCCTATTGCTGTATCCCCCGAACTTCAAGGGAAAGGATACGCGAGTAAGTTAATAAAACCCATGCTATCCAGAATAGACAACGAACAGAAGCCTTGTTATCTCCAAACCGAAAACGAGAAAAACATTCCCATTTACGAGCATTTCGGATTTAAACTTATCGAAAAGGCAAGTCTTCCCCACACGGATGTTTACATTTGGTGCATGTTGAGAGATAAAAGAGACTGAAAGAATTAAAATTCATAAAAAAAATTAAAGAAAAGATTTTTATTTTCCATAATGGTAAAAACGGTCCGTATATGCTAATTTATGTAATGAAAAGCAAAATAAGTATAGCTGGGAGCATCCAAGGAAAAAAGATTGCAACAAATATCACTATAGCGTAATATGCTTGCTAATTCAAGTCATATCCCAGGAGTATTATTGGGAATTACCTTTTTGATTTCGTTTTTAAATTTTGTAATAATATATTTATAAGATCACTACATATTCCGAATTATCCCAATGGTCGAGACATTATCCATAACCAATAAAGGAAAGCGCACCATCCACCTAAAAGGAATAATAGGACAAGAATTAATTCTACTAATTCTGACACTATAAAATCACCTCATTTTGATTTCGTTTTTTAATTTTTATAATAAAGTATATCTATGTGTTTGAACGACACGATATATAAAACTTTCGTCCCAAATCCAATAAATGATAATCTTAATGTTAGTATTTCTAATAAACAACACTGTTGTTCATGATTTACTCGATATAAACGCTATTTCTCAAGATCGAAAAATCTGAAAGGACTAAAAAAAATAAAAAGAGATTTTTATATTCTTATAAAGGAAGAAACGGTCCGAATATCAGAAGTACTAATGGGAGCAAATCGGGTAAATAAATGGCAACAAATATTATTATAGCCAATATAGCTTGCTTCCAAGGTTCTGGGGGAAATGGTATATATATTGGGATCACCTTTTTGATTTCGCTTTCAAATTTCAATATTAGTGTATGTTTAAACATTTGAACGAGGTGATATATAAATTTAATATCCCAAATCCGATAATTAATAATTGTACAGTTAGTATTTTGGTCTAAACAACACTGTTGTTCATGCTATGCCCGTTTAGAAAAATAAAATTTCATTAAAAATAAAGAAAAAAATTATTGAATATTAAGAGTAATTATCCCATTTAAGGGACTATATTATTCCGAAAACTCTTAATATCCAAGCAATAATAGCTAAAAGCGCCCAAAACTGCCAAGTTCCAGGTAAATACATTTCAATTATCGCCGATTTGATATTTAATTATTTGAAAAATATTTAATTATACTTATTATCGAAGAGATATTTAAATCTTTTATCCCAAATCAAATTAATAATAATTTTACTGTTAGGATTCTGCAATAAACAACACTGTTGTTCAAGATATACTCGAAATGAACATTAATGTTCAAGATTGCTGAATTCTAATGTATTCTCTCAAAACAGGGAAATTAAATTAGTTTTGTTTAAAAACTTCTTTTTCCATTAAACGTAAAGAAATTTAAATTTGATGGATGTGTCAAAAATTGATTCAATAATTTCTAAGATCGAAAGCTTTGACGAGAATTCAAAAGCAAAAAACAAGCCCAAAAGCGAGGTTATTGCTGATAGAGTAGCACAACGATGGTCAGGAAATGGGAAGAACGGTCGCAAAATGCAGGTGATCGATATCAAACTCCAATGTAAGGGTAACGACAGCAAAAAACTATCTATAAAACTAAAAGCACACAAAATTACTAAAGAATTACTAAGCGATTTACCCAATTTGGTAGAAAAATTCTTCTGAGCAATTTTGATGTTGCCGTTTCTCCAAGAAGAATGGATCTTTTTTATTTCAATTTTACTATTTTTACTTCAATATAAAAATTAAGATCATTGTGCCAATTCCAGCTAATATAAAAATTATTTGCCTTAAACTGTATTTTATTCCTATTTTTTGATGAAGTTCTGGTGTTAAATCCGATAAAGCGATATAAATAAAACTTGCCGCAGATATTGCTAAAACATAGGGGATTATTTCAGATATTAGGTCTAAAACATAATAGCCAATAATTGCTGCGGGTATTGTAATTGAGCCAGATAATGTGTTATATAAAAATGCTTTTTTTTTAGTGTATTTTTTATCAAGAAGAACTGCGAAATCGCCTATCTCTTGTGGAATTTCGTGAGCTATTACGGACAGACTAACGACAATCCCAATATGAAAATCAATTAGAAAGGCGGCAGCCAAAACTATACCATCTGTAAGGTTATGAAACGCATCTCCTATAAGTATTATTGGGGCAGCAGCTAAGTGTGTGACTTCACATTCAATATCGTGACAATGGCGCCAAATAATCAACTTTTCTAAAATGAAGAAAGATATGATCCCACCTAAGAAAAAAGCCATAACTATTTGGATCCCATCCCCAGCCCTTGCGATTGCAGTAGGTATCATTCCTAATGTAGCCGCTGCTAGTAATGTTCCAGTTGCGTAAGCAACTAATATGGAAACAAGAGCTTTCTGAACCACTTCTCCTAAATTAATAAAACAAATTGCTGCTAAGATTGCTCCAATACTACCTAAAATACTAAAAATTATTATCCAAATAAGAATCTCTTATCACCTCTTTATTAGATATTTTTTTTGTGTTATTTTTAATTAAAATTTTTTCCAAAAAATTTTCTGATTATAAATTTCTTTTTTTATTATTTTCTCGGATTCTAGTTTTTCCAATTGTGATAAAATAACATCTTTTGAATAGCAATGGGAGAAAAAGGTATTAATAATTTGATCTTGTCTCATTGGATGTCTCTCTATAATGTTTAACAATTCTTTTTCGAAATCTGAAGAATAAATCTTGAAGCTACCAAATTCGGGAAAATTAATAT